>DNYO01000112.1 GCA_003506795.1 Deltaproteobacteria bacterium | reverse complement strand
GTGATGTGCATGGCGTTCACCAGGACGAGGCCTTCCGTGACCCCGCTTAGCCGCAGGCACTCTTCCACCTGAGGTGTTATATTGACGAAACCCTGTCTGGCCGGGACGTTGAACCAGAGTTCCTTTCGATAGCTTTTCAGGGATTAGCCTCCACGCCTAAAAATAAGTCTCATAGGACATAATACGACTTACAGAACCTATGGGACTTATCCTTTTTTCGCTGTCGCGCACTCATTCTCAAGGTATTCGTATATCTCACCGAGGTCGGTGAACAGAGGATGGTCTTCGGTTTCGTTCCAGGGGTTTTTGAGTCCAGCGCGGACTATTCCCGCCTGTCTCGCCTTTTCCAGGGTCATGGGGCTGTCATCAACGATCGCCCAGCAGTCATCGAAAAGGACCGTTTTATCATAGCTCAGGTGGATCTCGTCAAAAGGCAGATCGTGTTTGCTCAGCCACCTGTGCGTCGAGGCGAGGGTCTCCTTTTCGCGGTGGCTGGCGATTATGATGTAAAATCCTTTCTGCCTCAGCCGTTCAAGAAAATCGCGGGATTCCCTGTAGGGTTCGAAGGTGTCCTGTTCCATGTGAACATCCCTTATGATGCGGTAGAGTCTGTCGGCCGGGATCAATCCCTTCCAGAAACTCCAGGTGCGCCACTGGGAATGGTGGGGAAAACCGGGGCTCGCTTCGTGCAGCCGCTCGTAAAGCACGGGTGCAAGATCCCATAATGTGTTGTCGATATCGACGACGATTCTTCTCATGGTCGCTCATTATACCACATTACCGGTTATTTCAAAAACAGCCTCAACGGAGGACGGGAATGACAACAAACAATGGCGTGATGCCGAAAGACGGAAGATCATAACCTCTATACCGGTCAGTTCTTCTCTGACCCGGGGCCCTGAACCCTTGACTTTTATATAGAAGAAGGGGAAGGATTTCTCCTTCCCCTTCTTCTTGAAACACTTTTTCGGGTTTTCCGGTTGTTGGCTTGCCTATTTTGCTTCTGCAGGCTTCTCCGCTGTGGGAGCGCCTTCGGCTTTTTTCTTCGACTTCTTGGTTTTCTTTACTTTCTTGTCTTTCTTTTCCTTCTTTACGTCGGCAGGTTTTTCAGCCGGCGCCTCTACCTTCGCTGCGGGGGTTGCAGGCGTTGCCGGTGTTGCAGGCGTTGCCTTCTTGTCCTGTGCAAATCCCGTGAACGCAAAGGAAAGACCGATCACTACTGCGAAGAACAATACCATTGCTTTCTTCATACTTTTTCACCTCCTTCAGTTTTTATTGAAATCACGACAGCTGGATGACATCATAAACCAGCCGAAAAAGAAAAGATAGAAAAAAAACAGGGCTCAGAAGCAATGATGCAGGATTCAGAAAATAACCTTTTCGCGGGCCGACGGCAACATCGGACAGACTCTATCCCGCCTTTTCTATTTTCCGTTCCCCGCCCTCGATGCACCTCACATACGTGTCCCGAATCCTGTTCCGAATCTTCAGGACCATCACGTGGGAGATGCCAAGCCGCGCCCCGACCTCTCTGACGGAAAGGTCTTCCATGAGGAGTTTCAGAACCTGGAGGTCTCTGTCAGAGGCGCACGCGTCCCTGATCGCCTGGAGTTTGAGTTTTTGTTCAAGCTGCGCAAAGGATGACGATTCGTCGGAGGGGATGATCTCTTCCCAGGAGGTTCCGTCTTCACCCACGGGCTCGCTGAGGCTGATAAAAATGGCATTTTCACGGACCTTCCGAAGATGGTTTTTCAGATGGTAGTAACAACCCTGAAGGATGTAGCTGTCGGTCTTGTCGTCTATCGATCCCCGGCGGAAGGCTCCCCAGAGATGGCTTAAGGCCTCCTGATAGAGGTCTTCCTCGTCAAAATATGAATGATGGCCGTTTAGTCTCTTCGTTATCCTCTTCAATGTTGGTGAGAGCCGTTTTACCATAAACTCAAATTTCATTGTGAACCCTTGTATTTGTTCGTAATAGGCATTCTCCTGTCTTTGCCGAATGCCTTGGGGGTGATCTTGATCCCCGGGGGAGACTGCCGGCGCTTATATTCGCTCAGATCGACCATCCTGAGCACGCGGGTGATTTCTTCCGGAGGCATGTTCGGGAAATCGCGGGCCGTTGGCTCCTTGTCTTCTTCGACATAGCTTTTCAGCACCTGATCGAGATGGTCGTAGGGCGGGAGCGTATCGCGGTCTTTCTGGTCCGCTTTCAGTTCGGCAGTCGGTTCCTTTGTGATTATCCTTTCGGGGATGATACTGCCTGAGGTATTGCGCCAGACGCAGAGCTGATACACGAGGGTTTTCGGAACGTCCTTGATGACCGCAAAGCCTCCGGCCATGTCTCCGTAGAGCGTCGCGTATCCCACACTCATTTCGGACTTGTTGCCCGTTGTCAGAACAATCCATCCGAACTTGTTTGACAGGGCCATGAGAATATTGCCGCGGATACGGGCCTGGAGGTTCTCCTCGGTAACGTCCTCCCTGAGACCGGCGAAGAGCTTCTCAAGGCTGCCGCGGTACCCCTCAAGGATGCCGTCTATGGGCACCTCGATGAGCCTGGTCCCAAGATTCTGTGCAAGCTCGCGGGCATCCTCGGTGGATTCCCGGGACGTGAATTTCGACGGCATGAACACGCATACGATATTGTCCCTGCCCAGCGCGTCGGCTGCAAGCGCAGCCACCAGTGCGGAGTCGATCCCGCCCGACAGACCGATCACCGTCCCCTTGAAACCGTTTTTCTTCACATAGTCGTGAAGACCCAGCTTCAACGCCTCGTAAACCTCCTGAACGGGTTCAAGGCGCCGGACGGGATTTATGACGAGCGGTTTTCTGTCCTCGGTGTGGACCCGGCCGGTCCGTGCCGTGATGGTTGTGACCTGTCTGTCTTCCCCGGTTGCCGGGGTCTTCTTTACAAGCTCCTTTTCCGGAATATCGACAACGAGAAGGTCTTCCTGGAAGGCCTTCGCGCACGCCGTGACATTGCCGGATTTGTCCATGAGAAAGCTTTGTCCGTCAAAGACCAGTTCGTCCTGACCCCCGACAAGGTTCGTGTGGGCCACCCACACCCGATTTTCCCTGACCCTGCTTCTGACAACATCTTCACGGACGTATATCTTCCCGGCGTGGTACGGCGAGGCGTTGATATTGAAGATAAGCCCGGCGCCAAGGCGGGCCATGGCGGACAACGGACCCTCCTTGAACCACACGTCCTCGCATATGCCGATGCCGAAGAGAACATTCCCGAAACGGAAAACCCGTGGTTTCCCGCCGGGGAGAAAATACCTTTTTTCATCAAAAACACCGTAGTTGGGGAGCAGTTCCTTGCGATAGATGCCACGTATCTTTCGTTTATAAATGACGGCGGCGGCGTTGTAAAGGCCGGCGGAAGAGCGGTCAACGAAACCGACGATTGTGGCCGGCTTGTCGATCCGTTGCGCCAGATCGTTGACTACATTTATGTTCATATCGATAAAGCCCTGTTTCAGGAGGAGATCCTCGGGCGGATAACCCGTTATAACAAGCTCCGGCAGCGCAAGGATGTCGACAGCCTCGGCCTGCGCGCGCTCAACCCACGTGACGACCTTTTCGGCGTTGCCCTTCAAGTCTCCTACGGTCGCGTTAATTTGTCCCATACCGATTCTTAACATTTTCTTCATATGCTTTGTCGCTCCTCGTAATATAAGAAGGGCGTCCAAAGCATTTTATAGCGCCCTGGACGCCCTTGTCCGTGCATATTCATTTTTAGCGGCCCTGCTAAAAACCCGTTTAACCTGCCAATATGTTAGTGTTTCAGCTCACCTTTGTCAAGTTCTTTTCTGGATGTCGAAGGCCAGTATGATCGCCTCCGCCACTTCCTTCATCGTCTTGCGTGTATCCATGCTTTTCTTGTGGATCTTGCGGTATGCCTCATCTTCGTTGAGGCCCAATTCCCTCATCAATATCCCCTTGGCACGCTCAACAAGTTTGCGCGATTCCAGCGCCTCCTTGGCGGCGAGTATTTCGTGGCTCAGGTTGGTGTTCTCGATGGCTACGGCGGCCTGGTTCGCCACGGCCTGAAGAATGTCGATCTCTTCTTTTGTAAAGACGTGCTCCTGCCTGGTATAGCTGTTGATCACGCCCACAACCTGGTCTTTTATCATCATCGGAACAGACAACAAGGAGACGAATCCTTCTTTTTTTGCCACATCGGGGAACATGTAGCCGGGTTCGCTCGTTACATCGAGTACATTGATCGGCTTTTTCTCCAGAACTACCCTGCCGCTAATGGACTGTCCAACCTTGAGATTCGGCTTATTGACATAAGCATTGCTCAGGCTCTGCGTGGCGGCAATGACCAGTTCCTCTTTTTTTTCGTCGAGAAGCATGACGGAACAGATCTTGGAATCCATGACCTTCGCCGTCATCGTCACGATCAGCTGAAGGATCTCCTTGATATAATGGTCTGAAACGATCGTCCGGGAAACCTCGGAGAGAAGGTCGAGCTGTTTTGCCTTCTTTACCACCTCATCGTAGGTGATGGCATTCTGTATGGCGCTGCCCAAATACCTGCCGATGGTGAAGAGGAGCTTTATCTGGGTCTCGGGATAAACGTACTCCTTCTTGTTTTGCAGGTTCATAACTCCGATGATCTTGTTCTTGGATAGTATGGGGATCGAAAGAAAGGCCTCGTACCTGTCCTCTTTTAAAGACGTGAATGCCTTGAACCGCTTGTCCCGGTAGGCCTCTTTGGTGAGCACGACAGGCTGCTTCTCCTTTGCCGCCCAGCCGGTCAGACCTTCTCCCAGCCTGAGGCTTATCGACCCCAGGGATTTGATTTTCGGATCGCTTGACGCCGAAAGGACGAGTTCGCTCCGGTCCTCGTCGTAGAGATAGACGAGACAGGAATCGGCCTTGACGAAATCCATGACCGTATCGACGATACGGTTGAGAAGCTCCGAGAGATCGAGGTTGTCGCTGATATCCTTGGCCACCTCATGAAGGATCTTAAGCTCCTGCTCCTTTGCTTCAAGTTTCTGACTCACGGAAGCCATTTATATAACCCCATCTTGTAGTTTTAAAGATACATCTTAGAGGAGAAGCATGGCTTTGTCAATAAAAGAGGCGGGTGATGGGTAATAGGTGATGGGTAATAGGAAAGACAAAAAGACAATTCACGGGGCAGGCAAGGGGCTCTTCCCATAACCTATAACTCATCACCCATAACCTGTTTTTCTCCGACGAAGGCAACGAAGGGAGCGTTCCCCGACTCCTGCTTCAGATCGGAGCGATACCGAGGCGACGAGGAGGACTTACCGCAGGCGTACTTATAGTACGTCGAGGACAGGTCCGACGAAGGCAACGAAGGGAGCGCTTCGATCTGGAGCAGGAACTAGAAGGTTCGGGTGCCGGGGTGTAGCGTATACTGCCTTCTCCGTACGCTTATAACCCCTTTCTTCACCAGTGACGAGACCATCCGGGAGACCGTTTCCCGGGAGCAGCCGCAGGAATTGGCTATCTCGATCTGGGAGGGTCCCCGTTCTATGATGACATAGTCCTTCATCCTGATGCCCAGTCTCGCCCCTACCTCGAGGAGGTACTTGAGGATACGGCCTTCAACATTCAGAAAGGCAAGCCACTTGATCCGTTCGTCGGCGGCACGCAATCTGCCGGCAAGGACCCTGAGAATATTGACCGAAATGGAAGGGTTTTCCATGAGGAGCTTTACAAAATCGCTCCTGCGTACCACGAGAAGATCCGCCGCTTCCATGGCTATGGCGTTGGCCGAACGGGGCAGGTCGTCAATGAGGGCAAGTTCACCGAAAAAACCGTCCTTTCCGATGATATCGAGGACATACTCACGTCCTTCCTCGTCGTACAGGCAGACCTTGACCTTTCCCTTAAGCACGACAAAGAGGGCGTCGCCGTTCTCACCTTCCTGGAAAATGAGCTGCCCGCGTTGGTAGGAATGAACATAGAGAATCCTGGAGATCGTCTCCAGTTCGTTGTCCTTGAGATCCGAAAAGAGGTTTACGGTTCTGAGGTTGTCCGCGTACCGCTTCATTTCTCCCCCGCTTTTTCATCAGATCATACTAATTGTCGATAAATTGCACAACATTTTTGAGGGATTCCCGGACCGACGGACCCGGTATGCCCCCCTGCGCGATGTTGGCTCCGCCGCCGCCCTTGCCGCCATAATGCCCCGTGAGGCTCCCCACGATCTTGCCGGCGCTGTAGCGCTTCTGCAGGTCCTTGCTGACCGATGCGACGACAAGGCCCTTGTCTTCGGCCCCTGTGGTCCCTACGACAACAATGCAGTCCTTGACCTTGGACCGGACGACGTCCGTTACCTTCCTCAAGTCGTCCGCCGAGGCGTTTTCCATGAACAGGGTCACGATCTTGACCCCATCCCGGTCGATGGCCTGGGCTATGGCGCCGTCGACCTTGTGGGCGACGATGTCCTGCTTGAAGCGCTCCAGTTCCTTTTCCTTGAGATTAAGTTCCGAAAGCAACCCTTCGACCCTTTCCTGGACGCGGTCGAATTCGGTATTCGTTCTTTTGGCGATGGCCCTCAGTGTGCCCTCCATCCTGCGCTTGTAGGAAAGAGCGCCCTTGCCCGTCGTTGCCTCTATCCTGCGGACACCCGACGCCAGGGAACTTTCACCAAGAATGTAGAGGCTGCCGATCTGGCCGGTGTTGGCGACGTGAGTGCCGCCGCAGAGCTCCCGCGAAAAATCACCGATGGAGATGACACGCACCGTCTCGCCGTATTTTTCCTCAAAGAGGGCCGTGGCCCCTTCCCGTATGGCATCCTCGCGGCTCTTTACATCTATGACGACGGGCACGCAGTCCATTATCTTCTCATTGACGATGTCCTCCACAGCTCGTATCTGGTCTTCCTTCATCGCCTCGAAATGGGTAAAGTCAAAACGCATCCTGCCAGCCTCCACCAGCGAGCCCGACTGCTTGACGTGGTCGCCGAGAACACGCCTTAGCGCATACTGGAGCAGGTGCGTAGCCGTATGGTTCCTCGACACTCCCTTGCGCCTGTCTTCATCGACCGCAAGCGACACACTGTCGCCCCGATGCAGCACGCCTTTTTCGACAACCACCCGGTGGGCGAAGAGGTCCTCTTTTACTTTGGCCACGCCGACGATCCGTGCCTTTGAATCGCCTGTTGAAAGGGCGATTACACCCGAATCGTCCACCTGTCCGCCGCTCTCGGCGTAAAAGGGCGTCCTGTCGAAAAAGAGTTCGCCTTCTTCGTCTTCGGAAACCTCATCCACCGTTTCATTGCCCACAAGGATCGCCTGGATGACGGCTTCATCCTTCAGTGTGCCGTATCCGGTGAAAGTGCTTGTCAGGCCCTGACCGAGGATGGCAAGGTGCCCCTCGTTCCACTCTTCCCCCTTGATCTTCGAACCCGTCTTCGATCGAACCTTCTGTTCCGCCAGGGCCTTCTCGAACCCATCCCTGTCTATTCCAAGGCCGTCTTCCCCGGCCATGTCCGTGGTGATATCCACGGGAAAGCCATAGGTGTCGTAAAGTTTGTACACCAGTTCGCCGGGTATCACGGTACTGCCCTTCTTTTTCAGGTCTTCAGTGAACTCCTCGTAGAGCTTCATCCCCATCCCCAGCGTTTCGATGAACCTTTCCTCCTCGCCCCGGATGACCCGTACGATATAGGAATGGTTGTTCTTTACATCGGGATAGGCGTCTTCCATGATGTCGACGACGCTCTTCGAAAGATCGTGGAGGAACTCTTTCTGTATCCCCAGTTTCCTGCCGTAACGCAGCGCCCGGCGTATGATCCTTCTCAGTACATAGCCCCTGCCGTCCTTCGAGGGGAGGGTGCCGTCATTTATGATGAATGTGGCGCCCCGTGCGTGGTCGGCGATGACCCTGATTGCGATGTCGTTCTTTTCCGACTCACCGTAGGCGCAGCCCGCAATGTCCTCGATACGCCTGATGATGGGAACGAAGAGGTCCGTATCGTAGTTGCCGATCTTGCCCTGCATGATGGACGTAACGCGCTCGAGCCCCATGCCGGTGTCGATGGAGGGTTTCGGAAGCTTTTTCATCTGTCCGTCGGCACTGCGGTCAAACTCCATGAAGACGAGATTCCATATCTCCAGAAAGCGGTCGCAGTCGCACCCCACGGCGCAGCCCGGTTTCCCGCACCCCACGTTCTCTCCGAGGTCGTAGAGGATCTCCGAGCAGGGTCCGCAGGGACCCTCGTCGCCCATGGACCAGAAATTGTCCTTCTCGTCGAGTCTTACTATCCGTTCCGGCCTCACACCGGTCTTTTTCCACAATTCCTCGGCCTCGTTGTCTTCACGAAAGACCGTTATCCACATCTTTGACTCGTCGAGTCCGAGTTCTTTGGTCAGAAACTCCCAGGCATAGGCGATGGCGTCCTTCTTGAAGTAGTCCCCGAAGGA
>DNYO01000004.1 GCA_003506795.1 Deltaproteobacteria bacterium | reverse complement strand
AAAATAGAGCACCGCTTATTTTCATTTATATCAATAAATTGGCGTGGAAGGCCATTGACCAGTTATGAGGTAATCGTGAATACGATTAGTTCGACCAAGACAAAAGAGGGATTAAAGGTGCAAGCAGTTCTTGATGAAAATATTTATTTGCGAGGAATCAAAGTTTCTGATGATGAAATCTCGAATATCAACCTATCACGGGATGAGTTTCATGGAGATTGGAACTACTCCATATCACCCAATTTATGATTGATTTATTTCTTCACAGCTCCTAACTTCACTTCCGGGGCCTCGAAGTGCAGCGGCAGGGTGGCCCGATCGCGGATGGACTCCTGGAACGAGTAACGGCTCATGTAGCCCTTCTCGTCTTCGTCTGCGCCGAATGCCCAGAATGTGTTGCGGTCGGCCCGGTTGATGGGCGTCCCGGTGAGGCCGAAGAGGAACGCGTTCGGCAGCGCCTCGCGCATCTTGCGGCCGAGATCCCCTTCCTGGGTGCGGTGCGCCTCATCGACCATCACGATGATGTTCGAACGCTCGTTCAGCCTTCCGTCGGCCTCGGCGAACTTGTGGATGGTGGTGATGAGCACTTTCCGGACGTCCTGTGCGAGGAGAGTCTGCAGTTCCTGCCGTGTGGCGACGCCGACCATGTTCGGCACGTCCGCGGCGTTGAAGGTGGCGGTAATCTGGGTGTCGAGGTCGATGCGGTCGACGACGATCATCACCGTGGGGTTGCCGAGTCTCTGGTGCAGGCGGAGTTTCTGGGCGGCAAAGACCATGAGGAGTGATTTGCCGCTGCCCTGGAAGTGCCAGATGAGCCCTTTCTTCGGATAGCCTTTTACGACCCGTTCGACGATCTGGTTGGCGGTGGTGAACTGCTGGTATCGGGCGACGATCTTGATCCTCCGGTGCTTCTTGTCGGTGGCAAAGAGGGTGAAGTACTGTAGGAGGTCGAGAACCACCTCCGGCTGGAGCATGCTCTCGACCGCCCGGCGCACATCGGCAAGCGTTCCCTCCGGTTCGTTCTCCTCCGTCCGCCACGGCCCCCAGAGGTCGATGGGCATTCTGATCGAGCCGTAACGGTAGACTCTGCCCTCGGTGGCGAAGGAGAAGATGTTGGGGACGAACATGGCCGGCACCTGCTTCTGGTAGATCTCGTTGATCTGGAACGCACCGTCAAACCAGGTCACCGCGCTCCGGGTGGGGGTCTTTGCCTCGCCGATCACGAGCGGCAGTCCGTTGACGACAAAGACGACGTCGAACCGCTTCTCCACCGGGCCGATCTGGTAGGTCCACTGGTTGGTGACGACGAGGTGGTTATTGCCCGGGTTTTCGGCGTCGACGAGCCGTACCGGTACATGCTCGCCGTTCTTCCCGAAGGGCATGGTCTTCTCGCCCCGGAGCCAGGCCATGAAGTTCTCGTTCGCCCGCACGAGGCCGTCGGCCTGCACGGCGAGGAGGATGGCACGGAGGTTGTAGATCACTTCGTCGGCCCGGTCGGGTTCGGCGGCGATCTCGGGGTTCAAACGAATGAGCGCGTCCCGGAGCCACGCCTCCACCATCACGTCGCCGGACCGGCGCGGGATCTGGGCGGGGGGCAGGTAGTCCCAGCGGGCCGGGCGGAGATCGCCGCCCAAAGATGTGGCCCGGCCGGGAGAGGCTTCCCGGACGGTCAGGCACTCGGCTCGCCGCTGGAGGGTGACGGTGTCGAGGATCATCCGCTCGACGGTGGAGGATTCGGTGAAGGTCATGATACCAGCCACGCCTTGTTAATCATCAAACAACCCTCCTTTTGATTCCCATTCAGAATCACGCTCATACGAGTCCGCCAACTCCCTTAGCGAGTCTGCTAAACGGTGGTATCCGTGACCCTCTACCTCTTTCGCTTTCGTTCGGTATTTTTCCGCAAGAGCCATTTCCTCCTTTCCCGCTGAAGAGAAATGAGCGCCACGTGAATTGTATAAGGCGGTTCTAAACCCGTTTCGCATATTTTGCGCGTCTTTACCGTTGAGTGCCTCAGCGGCAGAATGATGAATCCAGAGACCGTCTGGATCGGGAGGGAAATGGATGAGAACCTGGCCCACCATCGCCATCGCCACTTCGAAATGCCCCGTCTCCCGACATTCTGTTTTCACCGCCTCCAGCCAAGCAGAGAGTGCCTTGCTATCAATGCTTCCATCCTTCCGACAGCCCGGCGGGGTCTTCCAATTGCTTAACAGTCGATACGCATTGGTAGCGGCAATTTTTTCTTGTTCGGTGGGCGCTTTTCCTGAACTCTCTTCTTTCTTGGACCGATAGATCAGGCGAATGACCTCACAGAAGAATCTTGGTTCATCTGCCAATTGCCGCTCCAGCAATTTTGGAGAGGCGCCCTGATGATGCTCGAAAAGGGGCAGGTATGCCCATTCGACCTTGAGAAGATCATCTTGGTTGGTGTTTGGGTCCTCCTGGAGCGCCTTGATGAGTTCAAGAATTACATATGTCTCCCATGAGCCGGTGTTTTCTTTCGAATTGACAGCTGCGAGAAGGGCTCGCACTGTTACATCCGGATTAATTGATTTCTTTCGATACTTCATCCCTTCGATGCATCGTATCGCAACAAGCGGCCGATTATATTGTACAAGCCGATTAAGGCCATAATCCAGATTTGTACCTTCCTCATATGGCGTGGCATTCGCCCTGCTCCAATAGGGCGATTCGTCCTCTCCCAGAAGCGTCGAGACACGTTTCCAAGTCTCAGTGGCGAACGGCAAATACGCTAGAAACTGGCCGATCTGAGAGGGCTTCCAGCATGTGAGATCGATCTGGTTCATCCATTGCCATCCTCGGGTGCGGAACTTCTCCCTGACAAAGCCACCCGCAAATTGCGCGAGAGGTTTGTCCTCCGCTTCCAACAAATCCGGGAGGAGTTCTCCATCAATTTGATCCTCTGCTATTGCTCCAAGCCCGATGCCTACATACCAGGGTGATTCGACACTTTTTGCGAACTCAAAGACTGCTGACATTCCGCCTGACCTTAAAATTTCGCCAACGGCCTTCTGGCGGGCTTTATCGAGTTTCTTGTCCTGCTCTTCAATATCGCCTTCTTCCTCGAATATCTCAAAAGCTCGCTCACTGAAAAGCCGCCGATGGCGTAAAATAGGAGAACTAGGTGCGATCTTCTTGGCGGCGTTGTCAATCTTGTCAACCAGTTCAGGTTCCATAGCCCAGTCGGCATCCGCGAACTGTCTATGTCTCATGACCAAATTAACAACTGCAGTCCATAGTGGGAGTCTTTCAGGCTCTGGTAACGTTACGATTTCAGCCGATCTCAAATGTTCAAGAACCTGCTCCTGCATTGGGGACGGGAGATGATCGAAGTGTTCGATGAGGTTGGCGAGTTTTCGTGTCTCGCGCATTGCCATGCTGACCGCTATCTCTGCATAGGTGGTAACTTGCTCCCAATACTCCTGGCGTGTTACGCTCTTTGACCCATCATCGGAAATTATATCCCGCCACTCTGGCTTGCGGGAGCCAGAGGAGAACTGATGAGACTGGGGTAGGAGGGATACCAATAGGTTCCATGCCACATCTGGTTGTTCATCAACTAACGCCTCGACAGCAAGTCTTCTTTTTTCAACAGGAGCACAGGTCTGCGGGAGCCACGGTAGCAGGATGGCAGTGAGTGAGTTTGCCGGGCGGTTAACCCAACTCCCTCCTGGGTCTCGAGCCGAGAGTTCCCCGAGGAGACTTACCACGCGGATGAGATATGCCGGATCCCAAGCGAGTGTCTCCAGTGCCCAGAGAATGCCCGACATGTAAGTGGTGCCCGTGATCCCGGAACCTTCTTGCGCAAACAAGGTGTCAAATGGACACGGGTCGCTGCTCAATGCTTTCTCTATGGCGTTAAGAAACTCTCCAGGCGCTGCTTCCGCCAGCAGAGGCAGCAGGTCATTGAGGCTCGCCCATAGCACCCAGTCGGCATCCGCGAGAATCTCCCGGACCGCAAGTGCGGCGGTATCCTCTGCCTTACCTATTGAACACGACGTCAACGCATCCGGGTGGCTCCCCATCAAGGCCAGGCTCTCTGCAAGGCCTCTTCTTAAATTAGGAGAGCGTGATAGAACCTTACCATGGATGTTGGCTGCAAATCGTTCTTCGGGCGGTAGTTCGAACTTGGGATCGCGTTCTTTCAGGACATTAACCACGATGTTTTTAAAGTTCTCCAAGTGATCATCGAACAACCTTTGACCGAGTGCACTCCAAATTTCACGGCGCTCTGGGATAACCCATTTGTCATTTTTATGGGTTAAAATCCCTTCATTTTGGAAAAAGATTTCACGAATTTTGACGATCCAATCTACATATCCGCTGGCAGATAGTTTTTCAATAACTTTCTTGTCACCATCTAACGCTTCATTCCAACTGCCCGCTAGCATTGCTATTGCTAGTTCTGAAACGTGTGGAATTGAAGATAGTGCTGACGTTGTTCTCTTCTCCTCTTTTGGAAGAAGATCTTCTGGGATTATTTGCATCGGTCTCTCTTGAAAGGCCTTGCGTATTTCTTGAGGAAAACTCTCGATTTCAAGAGTACCTTCCGCTGAATTTGCAGATTGAACCTCGTTAACTACTTGAAGCCATAAGTTATGGGCGTTTTCTGGCGAGTACTGACCGATTAGCGAGTGAAGGAGAGATAGGGTGACTCCCGCTTTGATGTCCAAGTCATAGCCGAGAAGATGAAAGGCTTTTATAAATCTCCAGAGTTCATCCTCAGAAGCATCCTTACCCTTTGCCTTACCCAACTGAACCTTAAACGCTTCAAGCTTTGATCTCATTTCATTGCTACAGAAATATGCCGTTTCTATTTTTGTAAGAAAGTCGCTTGCATTTTCAGAATACCTTGCCATTTCAAGCATTTTTCTGACATTGTTTATGTCCGAAGCACTCAATGGACCTGTAATTAGTGCGAGAATATCTTTTTCAGAGTTAAACGCTTGTGGGTTTGTGAAATCTGACCACGCTGCATTGATCACTTCACCGAATGTTTTGTCGTTCTTTGTAATCCTGAGAGTGTGCTTGACTTGGGCGAGGATCTTGGATTCGTGACCCCTTACCGGTTCCTTCGTAAAAACAACCAAGTCATCTGTATTATAACCTGAACGCTTCCCTTGAAGTTTAATTTTAGTTATCGGCCATGCGGGTAAGCAGGGTGCAAGTCCTCCGGTCAGCATTAACACAGCAAACGCAGCCTGAACACGTGTTTCAAAAATAACTCCGGCACCACCAGTGGAGGTTGGGTTGCTTAGCTGTTTTGCCCGCGGACTCATTCAAACGTTCATTATATCCCCATATGAATTATTGTTCCTATTTGATTGCGTGATGTTCTTTTAAGATTTTAAGAAATTATGTCAGTAAAACACCCAAATAGGCAAATAATTCTGGAATTTTACAATAGAATAGGAAAGATCCTCATGGGGACAGGATCAGCCATCGCCCAGAAGGGCACCTAGACATCAGTAGGCAATTGAGGCCATTGTTTGCACGTCGCACTGGAAGGATGATGTTTAGGACCGTCAGTTTGAAGGAGTGAGTGTATTAGGGATTATGTAATCATATGCTCGATGATTTTTCTCTGAAGGTCACATACCTTTCTCAAATGTCGAGTGAGGTATAACTCCATCTCATGAATTCGATCTAAAGATTGTGCAATTCTCCTCTGTTCTTCCTGTTGTGGCACCGGCATTAAGAGAGTGCCGAACCGTTCAGCACCAAGATGAGCAACCGAAGTGGTCTGGCTTGCAATGGCAGCGAATATGCCAAAATGGAAACAGTACTGGAAATATGCGTAAGCATATTCTGTTAGCACGTTTTCGCCAGCACGGTAGCGAATCAATGTATTCTGGAAGCAACAGTCCTCTATGGTACCATCGTATATAGCACACCTTCCGACAAGCTCACGGCTTTGTCCCTCATTGAGGAGTATATCGCCTTTTTCAAGGTGATAGGCTTCAAAATCTCTCTCATCAAAGTCCATTTTTAGGATGTCATCGTAATCAAAGCGGCCATCGAAGACATTCGCTACCCGGAGGTACGGTTTCGTCATTGTTCCGGTTTGGTATTTTGGGGCACGTTGCCTTCCGAGCTGGACAAACCCAGTTTCCCGTACGGGGAGACGATTGTTGCTGTTGTGAGTGGCAAATACAGAGCGTAGGCACGCTCTGTGAAGCGTTGCTGAGATTTCAGTTAGGGATGTAACTTCACAATAAACTTCATCCACCGCCCACAACACCTCCGCAATACGGCGCTGTTGCTCAAGCGGCGGGAGGTCGAACTCGAACCCTGCGAGTTGTTTCCAGCCGGTGCGGGGAGAGAGGGAGCCGGCCGATGTCTCGACCGCATATTGGAAGAACCGCTCGGAGAGGCAGATGAACGGCAGGAACTCCGATATCAGCCGTCCATCCCCGGGTGCGAACACATAGATGTCGCCGGAGACCACGGCGTCGAACTCGGCAACGGCAACTTTTCGTTGATACGCCCGGCGTTTGCCGAAGAGCACCTGCCCCGGCCGACAGCGGCGGGTGAAGGTGGTGCCGTCCACCACGTTGCCCCATGTGCGGATGTGCAGCGAGCCGGGTTCGAGATGCTCTAATCCAATGAACCGTTCGATGCCTGCCTCCGCAGGATCCCGCTCGGTCTTGTTGAGGTTCGCGACGACATCGCCGAACCGGACACGCTTCCACCCCGTCCGGTCGAATATCGGGAGCCTCGCCCAATCGGGGTTCGGCCGGAGATGAGGGATATTATTGCTGCCGGTCATTTCGATCATGCTGCCTCCGCCCCCGCTCTGATCGATAACAGCGTTTCCATTTCTCTCACGCTCATCCTCGCCATCTTCGCAATCATGGTCATCTTCGGTATCCTCATGCTCATCCTGCTCCTCATGATGGTCCTGGTCATCGTCGGCGTTCTGACGATGCCGGGGGCGAACCTGACAATTGTCTGACGATTACGGGTTACGATCCGGCGATTGTTTGACAATGTGGTTTTATGCTCTCCGCCAGGACGAACACGCTTATCGTTCTGACCTCTATGAGCGGCAAATCTCTCCACGGTGTCATCGAAGCGAACCCGGTTCCGTCCTACACGGTATGATGGAGGGAGTCTCACCCCGTCAGCATTTGAGTGGAGAATCTCAACTGTTCGTCGATTTTCACTCATGGGATATCTTTTTTAAGCACGGAACACCCTTTCCGGGTAAGGCGGTAGCGTTGCTTGCTGCTGCGGGGCCTGTCAGGGATGGTCATCTCGATCAGGCCTTCCTGGATGGCTGGCCGCAGATAGGCTTTTCTGAAGTGCTCGCTGTTCCTCAGGCCGAGAACTTCCTGAAGCTCCCGGCGCGACATCTCACCATCAAGAACCCCGATGACTTGCATGACTTCCGTGGTGACTTCCGTGGTGACTTCCGTGGTGACTTCCGTGGTGACTTCCGTGGTGACTTCCGTGGTGACTTCCGTGGTGACTTCCGGGCCAAAGAAGGTCAGGGTAACGCCGTGGTCATCTTCCGACCACCGCGGCAGAGGTAAGCCACGCTCGGCGCAGGCTTTCCGGATCATCACGCTGCCGCGCCCCATCTTCTCCATTAGTCCTCGCAGGTACAGCACGTGGGCGATGTCGGGATTGCGGAGCACGGAGATATGCCCTGACATGAGACTATCGGGGGTCACCCCTTCGGGAAATCTGCCGGAGTTCCAGATCTCCAGGCGGTTTGAGTACACACGGACGGCAATCCCCCCGGAGAAGTCACTGTAGTCGCGGTGAGCAAAGGCGTTGACCAGACCTTCCCGGATAGCGGCCGGAGGGTAGAGCGGTTCGTCCCGCCGTTCAAGATTGTTCTCTCCAAATCGCGATATTGTAGGAGTGTTTCTCTGAATAAAGTCGTATACGCTTTCCAGCACCGGCACCAGCGGCCCCTCGAAGGATTTCATGTCCCGATAAGTATCATCTGCCCTGCCCGTCGAGAAGCAGGCCGCGCGGACGCGGACTTGCGGGTAGCGTATCGCGGGGTTGGTTCCGAAGAGCACGTCGCCGCCGTTGGTCAGGCGGCCATACCTGGAGACCGAAAGATCCTCAAGGATTGCGGTTGGATCGTCGTTGTCACGGAACCGGAACCGTCCCGATTTTTTCACTGCCATCACCACGGAATGGACCTCGTCCCTATCCAGGTCCTCGTTCATATCGGCGGGAGAAAAACGCCGCTCCCATCGCTCAGGCTCCACCTGTTTGCGGAGCACCATGTCACGGATGGTCTCGACATCCGCTTTCCGGGTGGCTTGGCCTTCACGGAGATAGATAACATTCTCAAACGCGTAAGGCAGATCCTTGCCGGCAGGCACCTCGATAACGAGCAGTGCCTTTCCCTCAACCTCCTGTACCTGAACAGAGACCATTGCCCCGGGAGAAAGCCCTTGCTGGAGTCCCTGTTCGAGGCTTTTTGCCAACTCGGCGGCTCTATTGATACCGGCGAGTTCGCCCCTCTTATCCATGCCACAGACAATATAGCCGCCGGAAGTGTTCAGAAAGCCGCAAACCGCCTGGCCGACGATCCCGGCATCCCCGCAATCGGACATGAATTCGATGTTGTAACCTTCTCCGAGTGACAACGATTCTCTGACCGTCTTCGTCTTCATGAGTTGTCCCTCCTCTCCTGGATCGTCCGGGAGACATGGGCGCTATCCCGGAAGTTCTCCTGCACAAACGCCTCAACTTCCTGGTAACGTGAAAATTGTGCAGTCGCAAAGAGAGCCGCGTCATCATCGGACCTGAACTTCTGAACCCAGTTGCCCTGCCGGTCCCGCAGAGGCTTCTCGGAAAGGACGGCTTCTTCATACATGTCGATGACGCGAAGATCATCCAGGATCCGGTTCTCCTTCAGAGAGAGATTTCCCCGGCCTGCCTCTCTCTCATAGCCGAGGTGGCTCAGCAGCGACCTGGCAAAAACCACGTGGTCGTGGACAAGGAGCCAGCGCGGTTTGTTCAGTGCGATGGCTCTCTTCAATTCCTGATGCGTGATAGATAGTCCGCCCCCGTCTTTTCCGCTTCCATAGTGGGGAGTGATCAACCCGAGAAACAGGTCGCAGTCATCTACTGCGGCGATGCAGTTTTCAAAAGCGGAACGGTTAGAATAAACCGGAACTGTCCCTTTATGGGACATCCAGACATCATAACCGAATGCGGTTAAAAGCGTGTAAATCCTATCCAGGAGTTCTTCGATGCCGTACACCGTGGAGGAAACCATAACCGTGAGTTTCTTATTGTCCCTCATCTTCTCCTCCCGGAACGTCCGGCTCTTTCTCATATTCTGTTGAGAGAATTACGTATAAGGCCTTTCGGGCATTGCATGAACTATCCAACCACCCTAAGAGCGCTTCCGGAAGTGATGTTTCCCCATACTGTGCCGATTCCTCGCAGACCATCCCCGCTGACTGTGCGACGTAGAGCGGGATGCTCAGGTTCCCGTCGTTGGCATGAATCGCCTCCAGCGTCGCCACGTACGCGAACCCCGGGTCGTTCGAAAACCCCCGGTAGGCCCCGACGACCCGCTCAATGTGCTCTTCCGTGAGGAAGCTCTGCGCCCGTTCCCGGGTAACCTCGCCCACAGCGTTGATGAGGAGGATCTTGCCCTGCCTTTCCCTGGGCTTCCTTGTGCGGCAGATAACCACACACGCCTCCATCGGCGAGTTATAGAAGAGATTCGGCCCGAGGCCCAGCACGCACTCGATCAGGTCAGCCTCAATCAGCTTCCGCCGCATCTCTGCCTCCTCCTGCCGGAAGAGGACACCGTGGGGGAAGAGGATGGCGCACCGGCCGGTTTCCGGATTCATGCTCGCCAGGATGTGCTGCCAGAAGGCGTAGTCGGCCCGGCCCTGTGGCGGCGTACCGAAGACATTCCGCCCCCAGGGGTCGGCGGCGAAGGCAGAACGGTCCCACTGCTTGATGGAATAGGGAGGATTTGCCAGCACCATGTCGAACCGCTGCAGGCGGTCGCCTTCCACGAATTTGGGCTCGGAGAGGGTGTCGCCGCGCACGATGTGGAAGTCCTCGATGCCGTGGAGGAAGCAGTTCATCCGGGTGATGGAGGAGGTCATCAGGTTGCGCTCCTGCCCGTAAAGGCGGACATTGCGCCACTCCAGTCCCCGGCGGCGGAGGTGGGCGATGGCGGAGAGGAGCATGCCCCCGGAGCCGCAGGTCGGGTCGTAGATGGTCTCTCCCGGCTGCGGTTCCAGCAGCTCGGTCATGAGGTGGACGACGGTGCGGTTGGTGTAGAATTCGGCCGCGGTATGGCCCGAGTCGTCGGCGAATTTCTTGATCAGGTATTCGTAGCCGTTCCCGAGTTCGTCCTCGGGCAGATTTGCAATGGTGAGTTCGAGCGAGGAGAAGTGCTCGATGAGGTCACGGAGCATGGCGTCGGAGAGACGGTCTTTGTTCGTCCACTGCGCATCCCCAAAGATGCCATAGAGTTTATCAGGGTTTGCCGTCTCGATCGCCCGCATGCCTGCCTGGAGGACCTGCCCCACATCTCGCGCAGCCTTCCGCACCTCGCGCCAGTGTGCCTCGGGCGGAATCTGGAACCGGTGGTTCTCCGGGAACGCGGCGAAATCAACATCTCCGCCTGATTCCGCAAGTGCCGTCTCTGTCTCTTCGTCGTAGACATCGCAGAGGCGCTTGTAGAAGAGCAGCGGCATGATGAACTGCTTGTAGTCACCGGCATCGATGGTTCCCCGTAGGAGCACGGCCGCCCCCCAGAGGTAGGATTCGAGTTGCTGCTGCGTGATGCGGCTACTCACTTCCATCGCCTTCCTCTCCGCTTGCTTCTGGTGCATCCTGGGAGTGGAGCACCGTTTCAAACCAGAGGATTGCCAGTTCTCCAGCTCGAAGGCCTATCTCGGTAAGAGGTCGGTTATGCATCAAGGCGTTACGAAATTCGGAGAAAGCCTCCATGTGGCGTTCAAAATCAGCCCGACGGTGGAATATGGGCTCGAACCGTGGCCAGTTGCTCTTGACCAATACGATCTTGGAGTAATCCCCTACATTGCAGAAGGTGAGCTTCTCCCTGGGACTGCCAAAAGTGTCGGGTTTAAGATCAGGATTTTTACGCAGCGCCACCTCGACACGACCCGCTACCCCTGCCTGCACATCCCCAGGAACTGCCGTTTTCCAGTAATCTGAACCATAACCATTTGTCAGAGCGCTGTGTATGATGTCGCGGAGTTGAGTCTCGATCCTCTCGACGGCCTTCTGTCGTTGATCCTCTGATGGCGCAGTCGAAAGCCCGGTCAGCCGCTCGATCTCTCGGAGGATCAGTTCGGAACGGATCTTAAGGAATTGGATATAGTCATCCTGTTCAATCCCGGAGTCCTCGCCCGGAGGGAGCAGATGAGTGCGTGCAGCCTCTTCATATTGAGAGTTCTCTCTGCGAAGATCGGGGAAGTATACCGATGGGCGAGCATCCAGAATGCGCTTATTAAGCTCGGCAGGCAGAAAGCAGAAATTAGGCAGTGCATGAATTTCGGCTTCTCCTGCTCCATGGCTCCGGAGAAATCCCTGTGGGAATATGTGATGCTTCTCAGTGCTGGTGAAATCAGAGATCCCGCCATGAATCAGATCTAACCTGCTGTTGTTGATCAGGTGAACTGGATTACGATGAGCAAGCATGCAGAGGAAGGCGTTCCGGACAGCGGATCTCGTCCAGGTCATCTTGGTGTTGACCAATATCTCGGCGGTAAGGTTCATCGCCGGCTCAAATGGTGGATAATTGCCTGCTGCGAGCTGATCGAACATCTCTTTATCGCGACCGATTTTGGTTGCACCGCCGGAACCATAATGCTGGCTAAAAGAGGCTCGCCAGAACCACTGCTGCACCCATTTGAGTTGTTTGTCGTCGAGGGCACGTTGGCCGGATGAAGCGTAATAATATGCGAGCAGCGTGAGAAGCGCGTCATATGGGAGGTAACTTGCATTCTGCACGCCGACACTCTTTCGCAACGTATCTGCTGCGAGTAAAACCGCGTCTACAGATTGCTTCCAGATCACTTTGATATCTTCGGTTGAGAGACTATATTCAGCATTCTCGGTACAAGCGCCTTTTTTTAGCAGTGCCATAAGTTGAGTGATGATTGCGGGAGAGATCTCACCGAATGACTTCTGTTCGAGTTTTACGAGTACATCCTGTTTGAATTTCTCCCGCAGATCGAAGTCCGGAGAAAAAGTCATGGCGGAGATAAGGTCGAACCTATCCAGACGCTTGCCTGATTGGTTAATACGCTGGAAGATCTTGCAGACTGCAGGGAGATCCTGGTTGCTTACCTCGACGATTGATACGGGATACGTGCGGAGAATCTCATAGCAACGGCTGATTGCATCTTGATATTGATCATCCACCTCTTTCGCGATCTTCAATAAGCTCTTCTCCCAGATATCGCAAACGCGGATGAATCTCTTGTCGTCAGGCTCACGATGAGTGAACTTCTCCTCCTTGACATCAAAGCAGATACGACTATAGTCTGTCTCACTGATGGTCAGGCCTTTAAGGGTCACATAGAGGGAAGTGATTCTCTGCTGCCCATCCAGAATAAAGGCGATATTATCATCGGCCTGAATGGGGCGTATATCAAGATCAACCGAATGTCGAAAGAGTTGGTTGTGTTCCCTGCCTGCCTTCCACAGGAAAAACGAGCCGATAGGATACTCTTTGTAAATACTGTCGAACAGTTCAATGACTTTTGACTTTTTCCACACGTACTCACGCTGGAACTGGGGAATGCGATATTGTCCTTTGTTTACGGCGACGACGACATTATTCAAAGTATCAGGAATGACCCTGATATTTTCTCTCGAACTCATTGTTACTTCTCCACGATCAAACGGTTCTCTTTCAGTATTCCGATAAGCCTCTCCTCCGCCGCAAACGCCGCCTCCGCGCTCTCGCGGAGTTGCTGCAGCGCCTCTTCGACGGTCGGCACCTCCTCTTCGACCTTCGGCTCGACGTAGCGAGGGATATTCAGGTTG
>DNYO01000152.1 GCA_003506795.1 Deltaproteobacteria bacterium | reverse complement strand
AGGCACACGGATGGGCGATGGGATTTTGGCTGGCGAGGCGGGGTCGGATTGAACCGGGATGTGTCCATTGATTATCTGCGCAGTTTGGTGACGGTATCGGTAGTTGCCCATCATGCCGCGTTGGCCTATACCACGTTCAGCAGTTTTGACGCAGAGCATTACAGGGAATCACCTATGCCGGTCGTCGATGCGGTACGGTTTCTTCCTCTCGATATCCTTGTAAGCTGGAACGATCTCTTTTTCATGGCCCTCATGTTCTTTGTCTCCGGGCTCTTCGTGGCTCCCTCCATCGCGCGCAAAGGCGAAGGCCGCTTCCTTGCAGACCGGACAAAGCGTCTCGGCGTGCCTTTTGTAATCTTCTCCGTTGTGCTGAGCCCGATAGCCTTCTACCCGTCATGGCTCCTCAGCACATCCGCCGGCCACGGAGATTATCTGGCCAGTTTCTTCGCCGGCGGGACATGGAATGCGGGGCCGCTGTGGTTCCTCTGGGTATTGCTTGCCTTCTGTGTCATCGTNNGACGGGCTCCTCCTCGCGGGACCGCTGGGCCTGCCTCACCCGTCGCGGGCTCTGCTCTATTTCGTCTGGTTCCTAATGGGTGTGGCGCTGGGAGCCGGGGACATGAAGCGTTCCCTCTCGCGGGAGAACCTGAAGCTGTGGCCCCTCTGGCTTGCCATCGGAGCGTTGGGCTATTTCGCGAATGCCTTGAGTCCGGCGTTGCTCCCCGGCATATCGGCGGCCATGACAAAGATCGTCCTCAACACCAGCCTCTCTTTCTCCTGTACCTTCACAATCCTTGCCGCCCTCGGCATAGCGCGCAGATTCTTCGCGACCGGTAATTCCGCAGGCGACAATCTTTCGGACAATGCATACGGCATCTATGTCTTCCATTATATGTTCATCCTCTGGGCGCAATTCCTTCTCCTGAACCAACCGATCGCCGCCGGCGTGAAGTTCCTCATCGTTCTCGCCTTCGCCCTTGCGGCAAGCTGGACCCTGACGGCAGGGCTGCGGAAAACTCAACTTTGTAAAATACTGTAGGAACGTTCCTACCCGGACAGCGCATATGGCCTGGTACCTGAGGTCAGGATCAACCACGACCATGTACGTCTACAAGGCTGAGAGAAAGAGATGGACGCAAAAGAGCGCGGGCGCTTTCATTGAAGATCTTCGAGGCATGAGAGTGTGGTTGAACTTGGTTGCGGATTATGCCACAATGAGTAACCCCTTATATGCAGGCAAGACAAGAAAAAGTCCGAACCGTCCGGTCTGCGGCGCCACAAGCCGCGCAGCGGATGTTCTATCTCGACAACCTGAGGCTCTCCTTCACATTCCTCGTAATTCTCCATCATGTCTGCCTCACCTACGCCGCCGATCACGGCTGGTACTTCTACCAGTACCTTGACGATCCTTTCACCAATCTCGTTCTCAACGTCCTCATGGGTGTGGGCAGGACCTGGGTTCTGGCGTGTTTTTTTCTCATCTCCGGATATTTCACGCCCGGTTCTCTCGACCGGAAAGGTACATGGTCTTTCATCAAGGATCGTTTCATTCGCATCGGCATACCGCTCGCCATATTCGCGCTCCTTATCCGCCCCACTATGGTGTACCTCCTGAAATGGGACACTCTTTCGCCACAATACTCGTATCTCGAAAACATCTTATTCATGAAGAACGCGGCACCCGGTCCCGCATGGTTCCTTGAGGTGCTCCTCGTCTTCTCCCTCGCCTATGCATTGTGGAGGGTCGTCACCGGTTCCGGCCGGCGAAAAGGGCGCGAAGGTCTGCCCTTTCCAGGCAACGGCACGATCGTCGTCTGCATCATCGTCCTCGCCGCCTTTACTTTCGTCGTGCGCCTCTACCTTCCGCCGGAAAAGCAGATCTTTCACCTGCGTCTCGGGAACTATGCGGAGTACGTGGCCTTCTTCTTCGCCGGGATCCTGTCGTACCGGAACCGCTGGCTCGACAAGCTTACGGACGCCACCGGCAGGCAATGGACTGTCATCACCGCTGCGGCCGTTTGCATCTACATCTTTTTCATCGTTCAGAGCTGGAGCGCCGGCACAAGCCTCTCCTCCCTGACAAGCGGCCTCTCCCTGAAAACCATCGCTGCAACATACGCGGGCACCTTCATCGCGGCGGGCAGTTCCATCAGTCTCGTCTATCTCTTCAGGACATACCTCAACACCCAGCCGGGCCCGGTAGGGCCAATGACTCAGGACGCGTACGCGGTCTTCATCTTCCACTCTCCCATAATCGTCGCCGTCACCTGCTTCATGCAGGAGAAGGCCCTTGCTCATCCTTTCATAAAGTTCACGTCGGTATTCATCGGAGGGACGGTCCTGTGTTTCCTCATCAGCCATTATTTCATCAGAAAACTCCCCTACGCAAAGAGAGTACTCTGAACACTGGAGTTCACATTTGGGGTACCCTGGGAAAACGTCAGAACTCACCTTCCAGCTTATATAATTTAAGAAGAAGCGTTTTGGCTTTTGTCCACTGTGAATCGGGGCTACCGGAATATGGTTCACTCTGAAGGAACTCAACGATATGTTTTCTTGCTTTCTCCGTTTCGCCCAATCGTGCATACAGATAACCAAGATTGAACATCGATGCCTGGTGATAATGGGTATATCGTTGTATCAAACGATCCAGCCTTGCCAGTTTGACAGACAGAAACTCCTTTTCATTTTGTGATATGAGGGGATCTTTAGCGGCTTTTTCGTATCGAATTTTAACGGTGGTTGCGACCGAAAGGACCCCCTTCGCGTAATCATTCATCTTGTGTAGTACCTGAAGGGCATATGTAAAATTTCCGTTTTTGACAAGATCTTCCACCCTCCGCTGGTGGACCAGCATGTTTGAGTTATTGACAACAATATTTCTCCGCACCGCCGCCTCTTTCCGTTTGGGCGTTGTTTGGCGTCTCTTTTGTGCACAGTGGCCAAAAGAAGGCAACACGAGAAGAAGTGAAAGAAATGACACAACAAGCACGGTACGCTTTCTTTTCCGCGGAGCAATTCTGATGGATTCGATCGCTGTATATTTTCTTGAAAACTTCTTCATGAGACTTTGGCCTCCTTTCGAGCCGGTGGAGTGCATCAACCAACGAAAGAAAAGGCAGGGCGAATTGCGGAACAAGAAATCCGTAATAGCATTCCGTACCGGATACGGCTGTTTCTCAACCCGTTGATCCTCATGAGTGCCCGCACACTCTTCCCGTATTTCCTGGAGATCGTCGAAAGGGTTTCACCTCTTTTGACCCGATGCCGCTTTTTCCGTTCCTTCTTTATCGCGTGGAAATCGGCATGTCTGCCTTTGGTTGATTTTGATCCCCTGGATATGGACGCTTTTCTTGTAAAAGCCGCTGTTTTGGGTACAGCAGCAAACCGCGGTACGTAAATGGCTGTCCCCTTTTTCAGTCGAAGTGGATGGTAATTGACCAGGATGAGATCTTTCCTGGTAACACCGTATTTTCTGGCAATCTTACGCAGATTATCGCGCTTTCCTATCACGTGCCGGATCACGTTCACGACCCTTTTTTCCTTGTTCAAAATTGATGGAAGCAACGACTTGAATGTTACAATGTCGGTTTCCGCGGGCAGCCTTATCTTGTAGGTATTACAGGGGGGAATAATGCCTCTTCGGATTTCAGGGTTGAGCGCCCGGATCGAAGACACACTGCTTGATGCAGCCATGGCAATCGCTTTTAAGGGAACGCCTCCAGGAACAGCCTCTCTTTCAAAAGCGAACGAGGTAGTATTCCCCGTGACGGTTATGCCGTACCGCTTGGGGTTCTTCGCAATAATAGCGGCAGCAATGAGTTGAGGAACGTATTCCCTGGTTTCACGGGGAAGTGTGTTATACGTGCGAAGCCGCCAGAAATCGTTGGTATTATGTTTTTTTATCAGCCTGTCGATCCTGTTTTCGCCGGCATTGTAACCGGCCGCCGCAAGATACCAGCAGTCGAACTGATTGAACAATGCCTGGAGGTATCGTGCGGCCGCTATTGTCGATTTTTCTATATCCCTGCGCTCATCCACCCAGTGATTGACTACAAGACCATACCTTCTGCCCGTCTCCGGGATGAACTGCCATGGACCGGCGGCCCTCTGAGATGAATATGCCCGCAGATTGAAGCCGCTTTCGATCATGGCCAGATAAATGAGATCTTCCGGCACGCCGCACTCATTTAAAATCCTTTCTATCAACGGCGCGTACCGTTCTTTTCTTGCAAGCCACTTTTGAAAGAGTTTTCTTTTCGTACCTGTAAAATAGCGGATATAATAATCGACAGCTTCATTAAAGACGAGCGGGATACCCTGTTGCCCGATGATATCCTTCTCTTCGACGAAGGTTTCCCCGCTCTCCTCGATTGTATCCGTTGAAAGATAGAACGAGCGCTCGGTATGGCTTTCCAGGGATGAGCGCGGTTGCTCTTTTGCGGTATCCTGAATCGCCGAAAGAAGTCCATTTAGTTGGTCCTGATGCAACTGCTCTTGATAAATGGTAGTTTCCGCGTAAGCCCCAGCCATGATTGGCAAAAGAACAAGAGCGGCGCAACAGATGCGTATGAGCCAACTGAGAAAACCCATCGAGATCTTCATGACTGCACGGAATACGCAATTGCCGGCGTATGGTGCGCGACGAGTTTCAAATTTACCCAAAGCAAAGTCGACTATACCTCTTGTGTTCATAAATTGCCCCCTTGTAATGCCGGTCAATCCGCCCGTTTCTCGGGAACTTTCCCTGGAGACACTTCGCTTTATTGCTTACTTTCTTCGAATTTTCTTAATAAAGGAGATAAGAACGGCGAGGCGGGGAAATGTCGTACCCCCAAAATTTGCCCAAAATACAGTAAATAACAAAGTATCTGATCATAAACCCCTATTAGGCCAATAGGCCGAAGAGTCTTTTCTTTTTAAAGATAACAAACGGAATAGCTTTTGAATGTTAAACAAATTACATATGAGGTTTTTCGAAGGATAACGTTTTTCCCGCAAGGCACGCAAATGGTCTTTACACTTGTTCCCTGGAACATTCTCGGTTTTTTACCCGAAAGTAGCGTGCTTAACAGAAGGTAAGGAGCTTCTGTGATACAAAACAAGCAAGTCGAACCCCAAAGTCCGGGCTTCGGGTCGGAAGATAAGGAGAGAACATGCACATGACAGAAGCTCTGAACCAGATCGTACAGGCGATTGACGGTGATGTGACTAAAAATCTGTGGAAAAACTGGAAATGGCAATTGAGACATTGTGTTCGCGATCTGGAGACCTTCGAAAATATGCTCGGGGTAGAACTGCCCGATAATAAGCGGGCACAGTTTGAGGACACGGTGAACCGCTTTCCGATGTCGATAACGCCCTATTACCTCTCGCTTATTGACGTAAAAAATATGGACAACGACCCGATCTTTCGGCAGAGCTTTCCGTCTGCATTGGAGATGAATATCACTTCGGATGACATACCCGATCCACTCCACGAAGACGAAGACAGCCCGGTCCCGGGGCTCACGCACCGCTATCCAGACAGGGTGCTTTTCCTGGTGAGCAATAGATGCGCGATGTACTGCCGTCACTGCACGCGCAAGCGCCGTGTCGGCGACCCTGACAACATTCCCGACCGGGACCAGATACAGGCAGGGATCGAATATATCCGGAAAACTCCGCAAGTGCGGGACGTCTTGCTGAGCGGCGGCGACCCGTTCCTCCTGTCGGATGATACCCTTGATTGGATTCTCACGGAACTCGACGACATCGATCACGTAGATATAGTTCGGATCGGAACACGTACTCCCGTCATCCTGCCGTACCGCATCACGGATAACCTTGCAGACATGTTGAAGAAGCATCATCCCTTATGGATCAATACGCATTTTAATCATCCTCGCGAATTGACGGCGTCCTCCTGCCAGGCCCTTGCCAAACTGGCTGATGCCGGGATTCCCCTGGGTAACCAATCCGTGCTCCTGGCCGGGGTCAATGACTGTCCGCGCATCATGAGGTCTCTGGTCCACAAGCTGGTGGCCAATCGTGTGCGCCCTTATTATCTTTATCAGTGCGATCTATCTGAGGGACTGGGTCATTTTCGCACTCCGGTTGGCAAAGGCATCGAAATCCTCGAAAGTCTGATCGGACACACCAGTGGTTTTTGCGTTCCGACCTATGTCATCGATGCCCCGGGAGGCGGCGGGAAAATCCCCGTCATGCCGAATTACCTTATCTCCTGGTCTACGAATAAGGTGGTCCTCAGAAATTACGAAGGGGTCATAACAACCTACAAGGAGCCGGACTGTTACGAGCGCACCTTCTGCGACCGGGACTGCCAGACCTGCGATCTGCAACTCGACCTCGATGAAACAATCGAACAGAAGAGCATAGGCATTGAAGGGCTTTTGGCCGACCATGACGAAACGACCGTTCTCGTTCCCGTGGAAAATGAGAGGCACAACAGAAGGTCAACGGATGATCCAGAAACCTGTTGACGCGCTCGAATACATCGAAGGCTCTCTTGTCCAGCATGGTTTTTACAATGACCGGATCTACCTGATGAAGTTGGGCGGATCCGATCCCGAGAGGGTCGCCGTAAGATTGATCTCGAAAGCGGCAGATGCCGGGTATTCGAAGATTTTTGCAAAGGTCCCTGATTCTGCGGAAGATGTTTTTCTTCGCCACGGTTTTCAGGTGGAGGCGCGCATCCCCGGTTTCTACAACGGGACAGTGGGGGCGGTTTTCCTGGGGTTCTACCTGACGGGGAAACGAGCGCATGAGGAGAATTGCATTGCACTGGACAGCTTGCTGGACATTTATCTGGACAATTTACCTGCAACCGTAACGGACCTGCCCCCCGGCTTTTCCTTGCGCAGATGCTCACGCCAGGACGCCTCGCAGATGGCGCAGATCTATTCCAGTGTTTTTCCAACGTACCCATTTCCCATCAACGACCCCTCATATCTTCGTCATTCAATGGAAACGCACGTGGACTATTTCGGATGCGAGGTGCTTGGGAGACTTATCGCTCTTTCAGCGGCGGAGATGGATACAGGGAACGAAAATGTCGAAATGACAGATTTTGCAACCCTCCCCGCCTGGAGGGGATACAGTGTGTCAATTCACCTCCTCTCGACAATGGAAGATGCGATGCGCGCCCGAAACATAAAGGCAGCCTACACGATAGCCAGATCGTCATCCCCGGGAATGAATATCACGTTTGCGAGATCGGGCTACCGCTACGGGGGGAGGGTTATCAACAACACCAATATCTCGGGACAAATAGAGAGTATGAACGTCTGGTATAAACATCTGATCGGACAATAAAAATGCCTTCCTCTCTCACGGGGGTACCTGGGTTTCCCTCACTGAACACTGGCTGCCTGCTGACCGTTCTGATCAACTCTGAAGTTCTTTCCCGCGGCATGGATGGTTGCAGAGCGCTTCTGATTTGACGTATTGGGACTTACACTAAAGGTGACAAGGGTATTGCCGCCACTTGAATCGCGTTTTGTGATGTTGATCCAATCCGCCGTGCACGTCGCCCTCCAGGGGCAACTTGGCTGAGACGCAACCTGAAAATCACGTGTTCCCCCGTTGGAAGGAACCTGTGTCTGGGTCGAAGATAATGAATAACGGCAACCCTCCTGCCGGACAACAAGGGTCTTTCCCCCAACGGTGATCCGCCCTCTCCGGTCAGATGTGCCCGAATACCTGCTGACATGATACTGGATCACGCCAGGTCCACGCCCTGAAGTATGCGCGGGAGTCAACCACTCAGGAGCGCTGCTCGTTGCCATCCAGCGGCAGCCGCCAGCTGTCTGTACCTGGAGCTGCCCAGAACCAGGTGCAGGTGGTAAGGTTACCTGGGTTTGACCGATAGCGTAACTGCATGCCATCGGTTCCTGGGTAATCGTCATGCCCTTGGAACCGATGAAAACATGAGCCACCCTCTTCATGTCTGTAGGATTGGCCGCGACTTCCACCTTGAAGCTGCCCGGTCCTTTGCCACTTGGTGGTGCGGGAAAGTTGACCCAGTCTTTGCTGGATCCTGCTGTCCAACTGCAGTCAGGGCGCGTTTTCACCTTTATGGAGTAGTACTCCAGATGGCCTTTTACTTTGAGATTGGTCGGCTTCAGTTCGTACACGCAAGCCTGGCTAAAAGCGTCACCGGCCAGGAAAAGTATCGCCATAAGAGAAAAATATACGAGACTGCAAAACAAACAGGTTTTTCTTTCCATTCCGACTTGCCACCTCCTCGTCATATTTCCTTTCAATTGTTATCCAATAACGCGCATTCTGCAAGGCAAAATTCATATATTGGTTCCCAGAAGGCACGTCTCACGTTTATCCCGTAACAGATGGCCCCCCGCTTTCTTCTATATCGGCAAAACAAGTATCTTAACGACTCATTTCGAAATAGAGGAAACAGCAAAAACCTGTCTCGCACCCGTCCTGAAATGGTATACTTGCGACAGATCGTGATGAAAGGATCTGCCTATGGATATTGAATCGATCACGTGTGTTTATTTTTCTCCTACGGGAACGACGAGGAAAATCGTTGAAAACATAGCGGCTGGGATGCACGGCGAGCGGGTGGAAGTTTTCGATTGTACAAAGAGGTCGCAGCGCTCCGGTATCTCACGGGTTTTTCGTGATCAGGTTGTCATACTCGCAGCGCCCGTCTACTACGGGAGAATTCCAGAACCGGCGATTGATTGCTTCACGAAAATATCCGCCGACAAGACCCCCGCGGTGCTCCTGGTGGTTTATGGTAACCGTGCATACGATGACGCCCTGATCGAACTGCATGATATTGCCGTGGCACGGGGATTCATTCCCATCGCCGCAGGCGCCTTTATCGGAGAGCATTCGTATTCCACCGAAGCCCTGCCCATGGCCACGGGCCGACCGGATGAGGAGGACCTCCGGGCAGCCCGCGAATTTGGCTCGGCCATCAGGAACAAAGTCCTGCGCATCGAATCTCTTGAGGCGACGGCGCCGATCCATGTTCCCGGCCACAGGCCGTACGTTGAACCGGAGGGCCTCTATCGACTGAGGAAAATGCGGGAAAACGCCCCCGTCACACCCGAAACCGATGAATCGCTATGCACCAGGTGCAACGTGTGCATCGAGGCCTGTCCCCAGAACGCCATCGACCGCATTGATGTGACAAAAACGGACAGATCACAGTGCATACTCTGCTGCGCCTGCGTCAAGGCATGTCCCGTGGGAGCAAGAAGACTGATAGAGCCCGCGCTCCTTCTCCTTATGCGAAAAATCCAGGAATTGTGCCGCGAGAGGAAAGAACGGGAGTACTATCTTTAGAAAATTCATTTCTGTTTCACACTTAGTATAACTCAGGATAACTCAAAGATAACTTCAAAACACTTGACATATTTTCTCTTCCGGAGAATCATTTAAGGAAACACGATAAGGAGACAGGTATGGGAAAAGAGCGGAAGTGGTGTTGTGTGCTGTGGAAGGTCTCACTGGCGGTGCTTTGTTTTGCTGTCGTTTCCGTCATCGGCGCGAGTTATGCGTGCGCGGACACTGCACCCAACGGCAGTTACAAGAAGACGTGCACGGGCATATACTACAACGAAAGCTCGGATAGAATAACCAGCGCGAGCTGCAAGAAAATGGACGGCAAATCCAATACGACGCAGCTGAAGAACGCCAACCAGTGCATCAGCAATGGCGGTGACATTTCCAACTGTGACGGGACGCTCGAGTGCACGGGGGTCAACCTCCCGAGCGTGGGCTCCTATCAAAGGTCCTGCTGGTGCTGCAGGATGGTCGGCAGCACGTTGGGATGCTACTGCAATCCGAAGAAAGGCAAGTCAAAGTGGACAACCCTGAGCAACGCGAGTACCTATTCGGACATCTGGAACGACAACGGCAAGCTGAAAGGCAAGTAGCGGCCCGTGCGGGAAACCTGAAAGGGAGGTGCGGAAGATGACAGGAACGCAAACAGCGCACCGGGACATGCTGAAGACCGTCTTGATCCTGTTTTGTTTTGCGGCCGTCTGTGTGTTCGGAGCGGGTAGTGCCCTGGGTGCGGACCAGCCGCCCCCCGGCACCTACACGAAAACGTGCAGAAACATAAATTACTCCGCAACCCAGAACAAGATACTCAACGCAAGCTGCAAAACGCTCAAAGGCAGCTGGAAGCCGGCGCAGTTCAGCAGCGTCAGTCAGTGCCTGGCCCAGCGAGGCGACATCGAGAACTGCAACGGGACAATCGAATGCACCCGCGTGGGCATTCCCAGCCTGGGCAGCTATAGACAATCGTGTTTCTGCTGCAGGATGGTCGGCACCACGCTCAGCTGCTACTGCATTACGAAAAAGAACGTGTCGCGCTGGACATCTTTGGCCAACGCCGGCAGCTATGGAAACATCTGGAATGACAACGGGGTGTTAAAGGGTGGCAGATGATCCCTGTCACCGCCCCTCTTCAGGGTCCACGAGAGGCTCTTAGAAGGATGTCTTCAG
>DNYO01000348.1 GCA_003506795.1 Deltaproteobacteria bacterium | reverse complement strand
CCGGCCGATTGCCCCTTAGCCCCTCGCTCCCCGCCCTTTGCTTTCCACGCCTATCGCCTATCGCCGGCATCCTCTTGCTCGCGGGGCGGATTCATGGTAGATTTTTCGGGTATTCCAGATTGTCGAGACACACGTGTAACAGTCATCTGTCATTTCACGCAAAGGAGTTATCATGCTGTTTTCGAAAATGTTCATCCCCACCGTCAAGGAAGATCCCAAGGAAGCCGAGGTCGCGAGCCACCGTCTTATGCTGCGTGCCGGCTTTATCAGACGGCTGGCATCCGGCGTTTACACATGGCTCCCCCTTGGCCTCAGATCACTGAGAAAGGTGGAACAGATCATTCGCGAAGAAATGAACAAGAAAGGCGCCCAGGAGATTCTCATGCCCGCCGTCCAGCCTAAGGAGCTCTGGGTCGAGAGCACGCGGTGGGAAAAATACGGCAAGGAACTCCTGCGCTTTGCCGACAGGAACAACCGGGAACTATGCCTTGGCCCCACCCACGAAGAGGTGGTAACCGATCTGGTGAGGAGAGAGGTGAGATCCTACAAGGATCTGCCCGTCAACCTCTATCAGATCCAAACCAAGTTCCGCGATGAGATACGGCCCCGATTCGGCATCATGCGTTCCCGCGAGTTCTTCATGAAGGACGCCTACAGCTTCGACACCGACGAGGCGGGTGCCGGAAAAAGTTACATGGACATGTATGACGCCTACAACAATATATTTGACCGGTGCGGGTTCAGGTTCCGCGTCGTGGAGGCGGACACCGGTCAGATAGGCGGAAGTTTCTCCCACGAGTTCATGGTGCTGGCTGAGACCGGCGAGGACATCATCATCTCCTGCGATACCTGCGGATACGCGGCAAATCTCGAGAGAGCCGAGGTCGGGGTAAGGGAAAAAACCGTCCCGACCGGAAAAAAAGACGTCCACCGGCGGGTGAAGACGCCTGACCAGCGGAAGATCGACGAGGTTTCCTCCTTCCTCGGGATAACACCTGACAAGCTGCTCAAGACCATCATCTACAATACCGACAAGGGGACGATCGCCGTTCTTGTCCGGGGCGACAGGGAGATAAATGACACAAAACTGAAGAACCTCCTCAAGCTCGACGAACTGGAGCTTGCCGACGAGCGAACCATCGAGGAGGCAACGGGCGGACCTCTTGGTTTCTCCGGTCCCATCGGCCTTACCATACCGCTCTACGCTGACATGGATCTCAAGTTCATGGAAGATTTCGTCGTCGGCGGCAACGAGCGCGACGTCCACGTGGTCGATGCCAATATGGCCGATTTCACGGTCAAGGGTTTCTTTGACGTGAAAGTCGCAGAGGCCGGCGACAGGTGCCCCCGCTGCGGCACCGGGAGCCTGGTGGCGACGCGGGGCATCGAGGTGGGACATATCTTCAAGCTGGGGCTCAAGTACAGCAAGTCCATGAACGCGACCTTCCTTGACAGTGACGGCAAGGAACATTTCATGGTGATGGGCTGCTACGGCATCGGTGTCGGCAGGACGGTCGCCGCAGCCATCGAGCAGGGAAACGACGAGAACGGCATGATGCTGCCCCTGCCGATCGCGCCTTTCGAAGTGGATGTTCTGCCTGTAAACACAACGCACCCCGAAAGCATGGCGATTGCCCGGGAGATTTACAGGGAACTCCTCGCGAAGGGCATCGACGTCATCCTCGATGACCGCGACGAACGCCCCGGCGTCAAGTTCAAGGACTGCGACCTTATCGGAATACCCCTTCGTATCACGATAGGCGAACGAGGCCTGAAGGAAGGCCTTGTGGAGATAAAGCGACGCGACAGCAAAGAATTCGAAAAGGTGCCTGTAGCGGAGGCGGCCGGGAGGGTCATACGTTATGTTGAAGACGCTAAACACCGGTGATCTTACACCGAAGGAAGAGATAACATCACGGATCGACAATCTTCGCATGAAGATGACGGAAAAGGGTATCGAGCTTGCCGTCATTCTCCAGAACGTCGACATCTTTTACTTCACGGGAACGCTTCAGCGCGGGGTTCTTGCGGTCTCGGCGGAGCATGGCCCGGCCTTCTTTGTCGAGAAAAGTATCTTCCGGGCACAAGCGGAAACCCCCCTTGATATCATCCCCATCAAGCGCGACAAAGAGGTTAAAGAGATTCTCATCGAAAGAAAGATGTTCCCGGCACGATGCGCCATGGAGCTTGACGTTATCCCCGTCGCGGTCTGCGAGCGCTGGAAAGCGATGCTCGGTTTGGACAGCGTGGGTGACCTGTCCCAGGTCATCAGGGACGTCAGGATCATAAAGAGCGAATTCGAGATTGCCCAATTCAAGAAATCAGGCGAGATCCTCGACCGCGTCTTCGAGAAGGCCGGGGACGTCATAAAGGAAGGGATGCGCGAGGTCGATATCGACGCGGAGCTTCACGCGGAAGGAAGAAGGTGGGGACATCAGGGCTTCCTCAGGATGCGCGGTCTCAACCAGGAGATGATGAGCATCTATGTCACTCACGGGTACTCCACGACGATCACCTCCGGTGCCGATGTGCCGATAGCCGGTATCGGCCTGACCCACGCCATCGGTCAGGGCGCATCGGTCAATGTTGTAAAACGGGGGATCCCCGTTATCGTCGATTATGGCGGAGGGTACAACGGGTACATCACCGATGAGACACGAGCCTATGTCGCGGGGTCTCTGAAGGAGCTTTTCCAGAAACCTTACGAAGTAGCGCGGGACATCATTCATGAGATCATGGATTTTGCGAAGGAAGGTACGGACGCAACGGAGGTCTTTGCAAAGGCCTTCGACCGCGTGAAGTCAGCTGGCCTTGAAGAGCATTTCATGGGCCATGGAGAGGGGCAGGTGACTTTCATCGGCCACGGCCTCGGCCTAGAGATCAATGAAATGCCTGTCATCACGCCCCGCCACAAAACGGTCCTCAAAGAAGGAATGGTTTTCGCCTGCGAGCCGAAATTTATCTTTCCCGGCGAGGGAGCCATAGGCATCGAAGTGGATTTCGTCGTGAGGAAAAGCGGGCTTGAGAGGATCACCAGGACGCCCGTGGATATCATTTACGTATAGTCGGGCGACGTCGATCGACGTACGCGGGCACAGGGAAGTCATTCATCGGCCGTTACGGGGATTTTCGCGGGGCATCTCCTGCAACCCCTGCTTTTCGTTCACACCCATCAACTCCTTGAAACGTTGCAGCGCGATCCGGCCCAGGTGGAATGGTTTTTCAATACTCTCCATGAAAACGTCGCCGTTTCTGTTTTTCTTTGTAAGTAGACGCACGTGATGTTTATTGATCATCAGGGAGCGGTCCAGAGTCATGAAGATGTCGGAGGGGAAACGTTCCCTCCAGTCCTTGAGGGCCGATCGCACAACGAAGCAGTCACCGTTTGCGGTGAACACGCGTATATAGTTCTTGTCAGCCATAATGGCGACTATATCTACGACAGAGATAAAAGCCACCTTGTTTCCGGCGTTGAGGCAAACCCGCTCACCGCGCGACATGTCCATGGGCTCTGTCCGGTTACGGGGAACAGACAGAAACCTCTCGAGCGAGCGGGAAAGACGGTCGGAATCCAAAGGCTTGAGAAGATAATCAAAGGCATTGCTCTCAAAGGCTCTGACGGCGAATTCATCATAGGCGGTAACAAATATTCTTGACGGCGCATCTTCGACCCTGTCAAGGAGGTCGAAGCCTGAGCCTTCAGGCATCCGCACGTCAAGAAAAACAAGATCCGGCCTTGTCTCCACGATCAGATCGCGGCCGGCCGCTGCATTTCCAGCTTCCCCGATCACATGAACATAGGGGTGGTCGCGGAGAAGCTCTTTAAGATTTTTCCGGGCAAGGTTTTCATCATCGACGATTACCGTCCGAATCTCGGGTTTGGGATATTTCGATATCATGTTCTCCCTTCCTTTTGCTCTGTCGGATCAACACCGATTTACCGAAAACTCACTGTACGAACAATTTCAGTTGTCTTCATTCTAAAGAGTGCACCGGTTCTCTTGACAGCTAATTGGTACTAACATGTCAGAATAGGTGCCCAACCCATGTACAGTGCCTGTTTAAGCCTTTTCTTATTTTCTTGCCCATTCAATCCTGCACGGATATAATGGAACATCATGCCTCTAGAGGGGTTCCTGCGGGAGATCAAAGGATTTCTCAAGGACAGTCAGATTGTCCTTGATCGGGAAAACCTTTCTCATTTTTCCTACGATGCCACGGAAAGGCAGTTCATGCCGCAGGTTGCCGTCCTGCCGGAAAATGGGTCAGAAGTGTCGCAACTGATGAAATGCGCCTGGGCGCATGATATTCCCGTGACCCCTCAGGGCGGGAAAACGGGTCTGTCGGGCGGCGCCCTGCCGGTCAGGGGGGGCATTGCCCTTTCTCTTGCAAGGTTGAACCGCATCATCGAGATCGATGAATCAAACATGTTCGCCGTCGTTGAACCCGGGCTTATATCAAACGATCTCCAGAAGGCACTGAACGAACGGGGACTTTTCTTTCCTCCCGACCCGTCGAGCACGGTCGACAGCACTCTGGGCGGCAACGTCGCGGAGAACGCGGGCTACACGAGGGCCGTGAAATATGGCGTCACGCGGGATTACGTGAGGGGCGTCGAGGCGGTCCTTCCCTCGGGAGAGGTGATAACCCTCGGCGGGAAGATGGTGAAGAACGTTGCCGGGTATGACCTGATTTCGCTTCTCGTTGGTTCCGAAGGCACGCTGGCTGTCATAACGAAGATCACGCTGCGCCTTCTCATGAAGCCCCATGTGAGGCGCACGATAATAGTCTATCTCAACGATCTGGCCTGTGCCGCCGATCTTATCGTGGCCGTTTTCAAGTCCGGGGTCATTCCCTGCGCGATAGAATTGATGGACAACATTGCCATCAACACCGTTGCCGATCACCTTCGCGCCCCGCTCCCCAGGGATGCCGCCGCGCTCGTACTCATCGAGACGGATGGCCACTCTGAAGACGAGGTTCACCGTGAGGCACTGGAGATAGCAGGCCTGTGCCGGAATTCCGCCGGCGTGACCGATGCGCGCCCTGCGGCCGACGATGTTGAGGCAGAGCGCTTCTGGACATTCCGGAGGGAGGTGCTGCCTTCGCTCAAGGCATTGGGCAAGGACCATCTTGAGGCGGACGTGGTGGTCCCGCGCTACAGCCTTCCTTTTCTTGTCAGGTTCATAGGAGGACTCGAACACAGCAGCTCCATAAAGATAGCAACCTACGGCCATGCCGGGGACGGGAATCTTCACGTGACCATCCTTCACCGGCGCAGGAACTTTGCGGAGCTTGACGAGGCGTACGGCCTCCTGGAAGTGATATACAGGGAGACTATCGCCATGGGGGGATCTCTGACGGGCGAACACGGCGTTGGCCTCACCGTCATGGATTATCTTCCCATGCAGATCGATGGGGAGGCGCTGCCGCTTATGAGGCGGATCAAAGCGGCCTTTGACCCCAAGGGGCTGCTGAATCCGGGCAAGATATTCAAGGAATGAGGGATTGAAAAATACAGGGTGATCCATGAACCCGGGAATGATCGCAACTACCGGAATAACAATGGCAATGCCTTTTCACCAATGATATAATGGGTGGCATTAAAGACAGCATGACAAAAAAAATAACGGAAAAAAACAGCATCTATCGTACCCTTTTCGAATCTATGGGGGTCGCCACCGTTATTGCCGATGAGGACGGAACCATATATTGCACAAACCGGCAGTTCCTGGAGCTTTCAGGGTACCGTCAATCGGAACTGGAAGAAAAAAAGAAATGGTCGGAGCTTATCGTCAACGGCGACCTCACCAGGATGAGACAGTATCAGGAATTCATCGACCATAACGCCGCGGGCCCGGCGCAGAGCCATGAATTCAAGCTGGCCGCCGGGAACGGCTCCGTAAGAGATGTTCATATATTCCGCAGCCCCCTTGCCGGAACAAACCGTGTGGCTGTATCCTTTGTCGACATTACCGACCTCGTAAACACCGCGGAACAGGTAAGCAGCAGAGAGGAAAAATATCGCTCTCTTATCGAATCCACCGATGACTCCATCTTCATGACAGACCGCGACGGCACGTTCCTTTTTGTAAACAGGCAGATGCTTGCACGGCTTTGTGTGTCGGAAGCGAACATCATCGGCAAGCGGTACGGTGATTTTCACGACGCACAGGATACCGCCGAGTTCGCGGGCTACATAGAGAAAGTGTTCGAAACCGCAACGTCCCACCGGTACGAACACAAAGGCGGCAAAGAAAACGATCAGCGGTACATGCTGAGCACGCTGAGCCCCGTAGTCGATGGACGCACGGGGCGGGTTAAGTTTGTTGCCGTCGTGTCAAAGGAAATAACGGATATCAAGAAGACGGAAGAAAAACTGAAGTATCTCAGCCTCCACGATCCCCTGACAAATCTGTACAACCGGGCCTATTTCGAGGAGGAGATGCACCGCCTCGACAACAACCGTTTCGAGCTTGTGGGGCTTATCATGTGCGACATCGACGGCCTGAAGCTGATCAACGATACCCTGGGCCACGACAAGGGCGATGAACTGCTCGCTGTCGCCTCCCGGGTCATCAGGAAGTCGTTCCGTGAAAGCGACGTCGTCGCCCGTGTCGGAGGAGACGAATTCGCTATCCTTCTGCCGAACTCTCCGAAATCAAAAGTCGAGGAGATCTGCAACCGAATAAGAAGCAGTGTTATCGACTATAACCGGGAAAACCCCCGTCTTCCCCTCGGCATTTCCACGGGGTTTGCCATCCGTACCGGCCCCGGTCAAAGCATGGCCGCACTGTACAGGGAAGCCGACAACAGCATGTACAAGGAAAAACTCTTCGGCAGCCGGCATGCCCGGAACGTCATCGTGAGGAACCTCCTCAACACAATCGAAACCAAGGGCATTACCACCAGGCGGTCCGTCAAGCGCTTAAGACAGCTGGTAACCATCCTTGGGAGTGCCGCCGGCCTGTCTGACAAGCGTCTTAAGGACCTCACCCTTCTGGCACAATTTCATGACATCGGCAATGTCAGCATCCATGACCGTATACTCCTGAAAGAGGGAAACCTCAACGCGGAAGAACTCCTGGAGATGCGCAAACACTGCGATATCGGCCACCGCATCGCCCAGTCCGCCGCAAACCTGACGCATATCGCCGACTACATCCTGAAACATCACGAATGGTGGAACGGCAGCGGCTACCCCCTTGGCCTTGCAGGCGAGGAGATTCCCCTTGAAAGCAGGATCATGGCCATAGCCGATGCCTACGAATCAATGACCGGCGGGCGACCCCACCGCAAAGCGGTCTCACGAGAAGAGGCGTTGAGGGAATTGCTTAGATGTGCCGGCAGCCAGTTCGACCCCGATCTGGTGGAAAAGTTCGTTGAAATCGTGGCTCAAACGTAGAAATCAACAGACCGTTTTCTTTTTAAGAAGTCCTATAGGACTTATATGACCTATTGGACTTACTAGAAACCCGGGCTTGACCTGCGTTGTCTTTCTAGACAAACAATTCCGTGAAAGCAAAACGGTCGCCGTCAAAGAGACCTTTGTCGCTGAGTTTCAGTTTTGGAATTACGACAAGGGCCATGAAGGACAGCGTCATGAAGGGGGCCTCAAGAGTTGTGCCGAGGTCTGTCGCAAGCATGTTCAAGCGGCTGTATTTCTGAGCGATGTCGTAGCCGTCTTCATTGGACATGAGGCCGGCTACAGGAAGGGGCAGAACAATTTTCATATCCTCCGAGACCAGGGAAATGCCGCCCTTCTTTTCGATGACAAGGTTGACGGCATCGCAGAGCATTTCATCACTTACGCCGACGGCAACAATGTTGTGGGAATCATGGGTGATCGACGAGGCGATGGCGCCTTTTTTCAGATTGAAACCCCGCACAAAGGCAACGGCGGGGGGTGCGACGGCATACCGGTTTACGACGGCTATCTTCAGTATGTCCCTGTCGATATCGCTGACGACCGCATCGCCTTCCACCGTCGGCGCGTCGATATCAGCATCAGTCACAAGCTGACCATCGATAACCCCGATGATCCGGATGGCGCCCGATCTCTTGCGCACATGAAAATCCTCCGTCTTCCGGGGGCTCGCCCGAAAAACATTAACCGGGACGGCAGTTCGATGCACGAGACGGCTCGTGCCGTCTTCTGCGACAGTTTGGCCGCGCACGATGGTTTTGAGAACCCTGAGATTATCGAGATTGTCGACGACGATCATATCGGCAGGGTCGTGCAGCCTGAGTAAACCAACATCAAGACCGTAGTGTATAACGGGGTTGAGGCAGGCACACCTCAAGACCTTCATAAGGTCCACTCCTTTTCGGATGGCCCTGGCCGCCAGCGCATTAATGTGTCCCTTTACGAGGGAATCGGGATGCACGTCGTCGGTGCAGAACATGCAGTGATCGGGATATTCGGCGATGAGCGGGTAGAGGATATCGAAATTCCGCGCGGCCGATCCTTCGCGTATGATGATCTTCATGCCCAGGGAGATCTTCTCCCGTGCTTCTTCAATTTCAAAAGATTCGTGGTCGGTGGATATGCCTGTTTCACTATACTTTCGCAGATCTTCACCACGCAGGCCCGGCGCATGCCCATCGACCGGCTTTCCCAATCGTTTTGCAAGGCCGATCTTCGCAAGCACTTCGGGATCGCCGTTTATGACCCCCGGGAAATTCATCATCTCGCTGAGATACCCGATGCTCTTCTCTGTAAGAAGCGCTTTCGTCTCGGCAACACCTATCGAGGCGCCGGAGGTTTCAAAGATGCTCGCGGGAACGCAGGAGGGCGCGCCGAAAGCAAAGGTGAAGGGTGTGCCGGCACTGTCTTCCATCATGTACCGCACCCCCCGCGGTCCGAGGACGTTCGCTATTTCGTGCGGGTCCGAAACGGTGGCCACGGTGCCGTGCACAACGGCCAGACGGGCGAAACCGGCCGGCGTGAGCATTGAGCTCTCGATATGGACATGGGCATCGACAAAACCGGGGAGGATATAAGTATCGAACCAGTAGCGCTCCCGTTCAATACGGGCAATGATGCCGTTTTCAATATGAATGACGCCGGGGAAAATGGTTTCGTTGAGAAGATCGACGATATTTCCGGAAATGGTCTTCATAAAAAAAGGGGAAAGGGATCAGAGAATAGGGTCTGTTCCCTGATCACCAATCCCTAAACCCTTTTATTTCATTCCGCTTCTATGACCGTTGCTTCGTTATATGCCCTTGTGTAGGCGTTGATGTTTTTCTGTCCGTTAACACCAAAGCGGTTGCGGACCGGCTCTTCGAGAGCGCTGAGCTCAACCACGCGGGTCGCCCGTACGAGCGCTCCGAGCATGGTGGTATTGGTTATGGGAACGCCAAGCTCTTCCTTGGCTATTTTTGATGCGTCGACGCTGATAATATTCTGTCCGGGGAATGCTTTCTTCAGTTC
>DNYO01000244.1 GCA_003506795.1 Deltaproteobacteria bacterium | reverse complement strand
CAAGCAGGAACGGACGGAATGGCATAGTGTCGTAGCCTGGCGCAAGCTCGCCGAGATCGCCGGTGACTTTCTCAAGAAAGGCCGCCTCGTCTTTGTCGAGGGTAAGATCCAGTCCCGGGAATGGGAAAAGGATGGGGAAAAGCGCAAGGTGTTCGAGATTGTCGCTTCCAACCTGCAGTTATTGCCTTCCGGTCAGGGACAGGGTCAGAGTAACAAAGAAAGGAGAGGTTCAGCGGGACCCGGGGGGTCTATTGAAGATGATTTCATTCCCGAATTCGATGATGATGTTCCAATGTAGAGACCGTATGCTGCGATCACCAGATACTTCATCAGCTCGGATACGCTGGACAAAGCAGCGGAACGGAAACTTTTTCAACGGAGGTTTGCATGAAGATAGTGAAGGTGTCTGTCGAGAGCGAATGCCCGAAGTGCCCGACGGCCAAAGAACTCGGTAAAAGGCTGCAAAACAAGGAGCTGTCCGTACAGTGCTTCGACCTCGGTACCGCGGAAGGGCTTTCCGAGACCGTCATGAACCAGATCATGGCCACCCCATCAATCCTCATAGAAGACGAGTCCGAAAGGGTCATTCGCAACTGGAGGGGGATGGTTCCGCCCGAAACAGAGGTCCTGAATGCCCTTGGATGACATAGAGATCTTCAAGGGTTTTATCGAGACGAGCTTCATCGACTGGAGGGCAGGGCTCTCTTCGGTGCTGTTCACTGGAGGATGCAACTTCCGTTGTCCCTTCTGCCACAATGGCCCTATCGTCGAAGACCCCGATATGTGGAGCACCATACCCATGAATTACATCATGGACAAGCTCACGAAACAAAAGGTATGGGTGGAACGAGTAGTCATCTGTGGCGGCGAGCCGACCATCAACCCGGAGCTGCCTGATATTCTCAGGGAGTTCAAGGGGCTCGGCTTGATGATAAAACTCGACACAAACGGTTCTAACCCCGCCATGATTCGTTCGCTGGCGAAGGAGGGCCTCATAGATTACGTTGCAATGGACGTGAAAGGACCTCTGGACGGCTATTCCAGGTGGTGCGGCACCGAGGTGGACACCGAAAAAGTGGCGGATTCAATCTCCTTTCTTCTTAAAGGAGGCGTTCCCTGCGAGTTTCGGATGACCGTCGTCCCCAGGCTGCATGCGGAAGAGGACGTATACGAGGTAGCACGATATCTCGGCCCCGCGGCCGCCTTCACCGTACAGGACTTCCGGCCGGAGGCAACAGTACTTGACCCGGACTTTGCAGACATCGCGCCATTTCCTGCTGACGTGATGGAAGGCATACGGAAGACCGTGCGCCGTATGACGGCATCGCCGATAGAAACGGAAAGCTGAACAAAGACTCGTAAAGAAGCACAAAGGAGAGCCTAACTGCCCTCCTTTTTTTTATTATCCCGCCGCGAAGACCCCCTTCTTCAGGGGAGGGGATGAAAGGCGGCCCCATTGACAAAGCCTGCGTCATGCTGCGCACTCCTTCACCCTGAAGCAAACACGCTGGAAGCTTGAGGGGCGCGAGCTAACGATAAAGAAGGTGGAAAGGTTCCGTCTCTTCCTCTCCCGCCCGATCGAGGGAAAGATAAAAACCGTCACCATCCGCCACGCTTCCGCGGGCAAGTGGTTCGTCTCGTTCTCCTGCGACGGTGTCCCAGAGAAGAGACTCGCGCCCACGGGAAAAGAAGTCGGTATCGATGTCGGAATCAAAGCCTTATGCGTCGATTCCGACGGCGGCAGAGTCGAGAACCCGAAGTTCCTCCGCGAGTCGGAGAGACTTCTCCGCCGGCGCCAGCGGTCCCTATCGAGGAAGAGAAGGGGGCCTGCCAGGCGTGCAAAGGTGAGGCGCCTCGTCGCCGTCTGCCCACGAGAAAGTCTCGAACCAGAGGAAGGACTTTCTCCACAAGACGGCGAATGCGTACATGCAGAACTACGACACGATCTTGGTGGAAGACCTCACAATACGAAACATGGTTAAGAACCGCCACCTGGCACGGAGCATCTCCGATGCCTCCCGGGGCATGTTCTTCAACCTTCCCGCGTACAAAGCGGAAGAGGCTGGTCGTGTGCTGGTGAAGATGCAGTTCAATGGAACATCGCAAATATGTTCAGGGTGCGGTGATAAAGTACCGAAGTCCCTGTTGGTGAGGACGCACAGATACCCGTCCTGCGGGTTGATCCTCGACAGGGATGAGAATGCCGCCCTGAATATTAAAACCCTCGGGCAGAGGGTTCAGGATGCCCTGTGTTGCCTGAGAATCCTGTCTCCTTCAGGGGGCGGGAGTGTCATATTGTAATCATTAGGATAGGCCCGTTCCTATTTTCAGGAAGTCAGGCACTTTTCCAGCTTACGTATCGCTGACTCGTGTTTTGTCCTGCCCATTCTGGAGATATTGAGAAGTTTCCATTTGACAGCCGGCAGAAGGTCGATACCATCAAGGCCAAGGAGTTCCCATTGAGGTTCACCATGTTTTACCGATAATATGAACCACCGTTCCCCGCTGGTCAGGTTTTCCCTGATTTTCCTGACAAGATTGGTTCGTGCCGCTTCAAGTTCCTCAAGGGAAGTTTTTACAAAGGTCATACCCTTGAACTCATTCTCATAGATCTCTTTCAGGTCCTGGAATGTAGGATCGAGCAGTTCAGACATGGGACGGTCATGACTGATAAGGTGAACGATGAAGGATTTTCTTATCGAATCAGTTATTCCTTCATTTTCGAAGAGCAGTTTAACATCAAACAGATCGCGCGGGTGCTGGCGATCAAGCGCGGCGCAGATTTTCCCTCCATATAGATCTTCCATGGCCAGGACCCTGGTTTTTACGGACATCGCAAATTCATCCTGCACCCGGGGCGTTACCGACAGCGCTTGCGGTTCGTAGATCGTTCCTCGCAGTACCGGGTTAGGTTCGATCTTCACGAGGGCGCCGTCTGCGCGGATCACAAGACCCATGACCTTTCCCTCGATTGCCTTCCGCATGACTGCCGCAGGCCTGACCAGTCGTTCAATGTCTTTCTCGATTACTCCAAGGGCATCGCTGATTGCCGCAAGGGCTGTTTCTCTGTCATCCACCGGCGTGTAGGTCAGGTCGATGTCAACCGACAGCCGGGGCAGATCACGAATAAAGAAATTGATCGCCGTGCCGCCCTTCAGGGCAAATATCGGGTAACGGGCAATAACGGGCAGGATCCGAAGAAACAATTTTGCCTGGCGGTAGTAAACTGTATCCTCCATATCAACCCGCCTCCTTATGTGGAACCGTTATACGGTATTTCGGGTCGAGGCGCCCGCCCTTGATAACGGTACGGTCTCCCTTTCCCAGATTGATCCTGCTGACGTCGATCTCTTCGAGGCACGGAAGATGTCCTGACTCGGCCATGTACAGGAAAAGCCTCTTCACCTTTACGGATGTGCAGGCCTCAAGGAGTTTTTGGACAAGAGGAGGCTGCAATGTCAGGAGTGATTCCATGATACGCTCGGCTTCATTAAAACCCTGCCTTGCCGGAACATGATAGAGCATTTCCATGGCCGCCCGCTCAGGCGACGAAACCCGTATGGAATACTCTCCGACGGGAAAGTCGACGAAGCTCTCTGATATTTCTAACGGGCAAAGCTTTGTCATTTTATACACTATGGGAACACCCCAGTCATGCTTTTCAAACCATCTGGGAAGCTTGAGACCGGGGGAACCGAAAAGATAAACCGGATGTGAGCCAAATTCTGTAAAATGCCCGTAACCCTGAAGGACAAGCGCGGT
>DNYO01000308.1 GCA_003506795.1 Deltaproteobacteria bacterium | reverse complement strand
AAACAAACACTGTTCGACCGGAGCACGGGGCAATATTTCAGGCCTGTGATCATAACCCTTGTCATATTACTTTTTCTCTTCCTCGGCGCGGCGGGATACCACTTTATCTCGGCTCCGAAACAGCCGCAACAAACAGTTATTATAAAAGAGGTTGAAAAGGTCGAGGCACCGAAGAAGGAACCTCCCGTCGAAAATCCTCAAGCGCAGAATCCCGGGGAAACAACCGAAGGTCAGGCTGCAGCGCAAAGCCCTTCTGATGAGCGTGGAGAAAGAGACGTGATATCCGCCTTCCGGGACGAAATCAAAAGGAAGAATGAATCTGCCGGGAACCGACTGGCCGTGGTAAACACCGAAGCCGCCAATATCCGCAGCGCTCCCGGAATCGAATCTCCCCGAATCCTGACCATCGTCCGCGGCGAAATACTCCCCATCCTCGACGAACAAAAGGACAGCACAGGAATGAAGTGGTACAAGGTAAGCCTCTATGGCAACCGCACAGGCTGGATCGCTTCAATAGTTGCGAGCGCAACAAATAAGTGATGATGCCAGGTCGTAGGTAATAGGTTATGGGTAATGGGTCACTGCTGTCCAAAATAATTCATTTCTCGGACTGCTTTGTTTATAAAGCGATGATTCAAGACAGGTAAATCCCGCATTTCAAAACCAGGTTGCCTTATCTCGCAGTTCGTCATTCCAGGTTTCTCTATTCGTCATTCCGGCGCAGGCCGGAAGCCAGGAAAACCATTCATACAACAGACAGCGTATATGTTTAAAGAGAACAGTTGGATATCCCTTCGTATGATGATTCCTTATCCATAATTTCTCCTGGTTTCCGGCCTGCGCCGGAATGACGGAGAAGGAAGGTGGCGGAATGAAGGAAGGTGGCGGAATGACGGAGGAAACATATGGGAACCGTGCGATAGACTGAGTCTGTCCGGGAAGAGGTTGACCTTTACATTATTTTGGACAGATGTGGGTAATGGAGGAAAAGCATTTTCTGTCCGTTCCTATAACCCATAACCCATTACCCATAACCTATCCTCTCAATACCCTCTTGTCCCCTTTTCTGATCGTCAGTTTGATCTGGTCAAGATACTCCAGGAGAGGTATGAGGTATTTTCTTGAAAGGTTGAGCTCCGATTTGAAATCCGAGGGACCCATCTCCTGGTGACGGCGCAGGAAAGCGGTGGCCCTCTCCTTGAACTCCTCGATCATATCCTTGTGGTAATACATGTCCTGCGACACCTTAACGACCCCGCCCCGGAAAGCAAGGCGGTCGAGAAGCTCCCTGGCGTTCTTTTCATTAATTCCGACCGCGCCCGCGAGATCTTTCAGGCCGGGGGGAGTAAAGCCAGCTGCAAGGAGAGTCTCAAGGAGACGTCTTTCAAACTCATTGGTCTGGCTGGTACCTTTGCCGTGGGCCTGAGAGCTCACCCGGTCTTTTTCTACCACAATACGGCCGGCTGCGGCGCATTCCTCCAGGGCCGTCTGGAAAACCTGGACGTCGGTAACGGGAAGGCGCATACGCAGTTCTTCCTTCGGTATCCCTATCTTGAGCGGGTTCGCCTTATGAAAGTCCCCGATGAAACCAAGGATCCTTTCCTGATAATTCCCAAAGTAATCCATGTGGAGATATGTCTTTCCAATAAGCCTCACCGTCCCTTCTTTTTGGAGAACCTCACCCAGCTTCTCCGTTGAAGCAATGTCTTTTCCGGTGAGGATCGAAAGGGCCTGCTGCCTCACTCCCTGAAAGCCGCCTTTTAATATGTGGTAAGCCGCCTTTTCGAGATCGTTGCCTTCGTTCAGAGTGTGATAGATTTTTCCGAGTCCGTCGGACTTCCTCTTGTGTCTCGACGGCATAATGTCAAGGACCTTTCCACCGCCCACCGTCTGGATTGCATAGGAACCACGGAGGATAAACCTGTCCCCGGGAAATACGACGATAGGTTTCTTGAAAACGAACTGCACAAAAAGCTCCTGCCCGGGTTCGATCTGATCGCTGTCAAGCAGTACCAACCGGGCCTCTTCCTGCGTTGTGGCAATATGGAAACGCAGTATGCTGTCGTGACGAATGGGCTTTATCGGCACCTTCAGAAGCCGTAACGAGGCGTCGATCCGTGAAGTAAGCAAGAGCGTCTCAGGCCTCGCTATCATGCTTCCCCTTTCGACATCCTGCCTGTCCAGCCCCTGCAGGTTAAGGGCAATCCTCTGGCCGGCGCCGGCCTCTTTCACGTCATCATGATACGCCTGAATACTGCGAACCCTCGCCTTCCTGCCGTACGGAAACAGCTCCACCTCTTCCCCAACTCCAAGGTGACCCGATATGCACGTTCCGGTCACGATCGTCCCCAAGCCCCTCAGGGTGAAAACCCTGTCCACGGGCAGCCGGAATATCCCTTCCCTCGACTTTTCCTCAATCTCCGTTGAAATATCGCGCAATATCTTTTTAAGGACATCGAGATTTTCACCCGTCGTCGCGGAGACGGCAACAACCGGGGCATTCTCCAACGCCCTGCCCTTCAGGAAGTCCCGGATATCCTCCTCGACAAGTTCAACCATTTCCTGGTCGACAAGGTCTTTCTTCGTTATGACCACGATACCCTTCGTAAGTCCAAGGATCTCGCAAATGTCCAGATGTTCACGGGTCTGCGGCATTACCCCTTCGTCGGCCGCGACAACAAGGAGCACCGTATCGATACCCCACGCACCCGCAACCATGTGACGAACGAACTTCTCATGACCGGGAACATCGACGATCCCGACAAGAAGATCATCATCCAGATGCCAGTGAGCAAAACCCAGCTCGGTAGTAATGCCCCTTTCCTTTTCTTCCTTCAGACGATCGCAGTCAATACCGGTCAGGGCCCTGATAAGGGTCGTCTTGCCGTGATCGATATGCCCGGCTGTCCCAATAATTATCCGTTTCATTAGTGGCTAAGACTATACCACGAAAGAAGCATGCAGGGAATAGGAAAGGCACCCGTCTTTTCTTGACTTGCCCCCGTCTTTATGATTAATAAAAGACATGAAAACCATTAAAACGATATACAGCCCTCTCTTTCTAACTGACTACTCCACGGTCGATTGCGAGAATCCTGACAGGATAGAATTCATCCATTCAAAGATCAAAGATATAGCGGAATTCATCGAACCGGAAGCCTGCACCCTGTCCGATCTGGCGCTCTGCCACAGCGAAAGCCTCATCAAGACCGTCGCGCGCAACAAAGAGGTGTTCGATACGGCCATCCTTGCCGTGGGCGGCGCCATGATGGCCGCCGAAACGGCGCTTAGAGAACCCGCGTTTGCGCTCGTCAGGCCGCCGGGACATCATGCGGGCCATGATTTCAACGGAGGCTTCTGCTTTTTTAATAATATGGCCATCGCCATAAAAAACCTGCTCTCCCACGATACGATCGAAAACGCACTCATAGTGGACATAGACCTCCATTACGGCAACGGTACATACGACATCGTCCGATCGGATCCCCGCATCACCTTCAGAAACATCGATGCGCGTTCCCGCGAAGGTTTCTTCAGAGATCTTGACGAAGCCCTATCCGATGGCTCCTCGTACGATATTCTGGGGTGTTCCGTTGGTTTTGACACCTACGTCCGCGATTGGGGAGGGTTGCTTTACGGCGAAGACTATCACAGGGTCGGTTCTTCTCTTGTGACAGCTAACCGCCGCCTCTTCTGTGTCCTTGAAGGGGGATATTACATAGCCGACCTCGGCACAAACGCGCAGTTCCTGTTGAACGGTATTCTCAAAGCTTGTTCATAGCCTCAGTCCTTGCCTTTCTCACCGGCATATATATAGAGGCCGTTCACCCTTTTGCGTTTTCCCCGATACTGATTGTCCTTTGTGTGCTCATTGCACTTATCCCCTTTCTCCTTTCAGGAAACCGGACCCGGCTGACCTCATGCGTGCTTGTCGCTGCTTTTCTACTGGCGGGCATGTTCCGGGTGGCCCTGATCCTGCTCAATCAACCTCTGTACCCCGTCGACGCGACACCTTCGATTTACCGGGGAACTGTTGTCCAGTCCTCCGGAAACAGCAAGGTTGTCGAACTGGAAACACCCTCCGGCCTTGCGGGCTCACGTGCTCTCATCCGCTCCGACCAGCCTGCGGACATCGGCGGCAGACTGACTGTCTTCGGCTCCCTGCGGGAGGCCGCGGTTACCTTCAAGAACCCTCATCACATCTCCCGGAGATGGATAAAGAAGCTGGAGGGAACGTTCTACGAGATCCGTCGAGGTGAGATAGTATCGCTGCAGCCGGGAAACAGAATGATCAATAGTTGGAGAAGATATCTCGCCGGTAAGATCGACGCAAGCGCGGCCCCCCAGGCAGGCGTGCTCAAGGCACTCACGCTGGGTGACATGACAGGGATTGCCGATGAAACAAAGACCCTCTTTCTTGAAACCGGGACATCACACATCCTTTC
>DNYO01000204.1 GCA_003506795.1 Deltaproteobacteria bacterium | reverse complement strand
CCTGTGTCAATTCTGTCAGGAAGGTATCAATGGGACCGAAGTCGATACCGATCTGTTTTACCGCCTCAGGGTCGTAACCATGGGTCGCTTCGACCGCTTTGTTCAGATACTCTCTGGCCAACTGGATGGCGGCAGCGGCGTTTGATATGACCTCTTTTGGTTTGGAATTGTTATCCCCGTCTTCAGCGTACATATTCTTCCTCCTCTTTATTATAATGTTATTCTATCATAATGCCTTTTCTTTTTATTTCAAGAAACATGCGATCTATCACGCGGGTTGCCGCAAAGGTCAGCCCTTGTATTTGATTATTTTTTGAGACTTCAGAGAACTGGCAAATATTATGGAAGGATTCATTTTTGCGGGGCCGTTTTATACCGGTAGTTTGACCCCTGTGCTTCAAAGCAAGAAGGTGTCGGAGATGGAATGAATACTTTTCGACGCCCTGCAAACTCACTTTTTCTGTACGCACCCGGCAATAATTTCCGATTGCGGAATTTTTTTCCGGCTTTATGAGAAACAATGAGGAAGATATGAAGATCGGGGATATCAATGAGAGACTGCCCTTGAGGCAGCTCTACAACAGGCCAGGGAGCATAAACCCGCAGGGAGTGTTACCTATGTGTCCGGAATAAAGTGTAACCCATGTGTCCGGATCATACGCTCCTTACTCCTTACTATTCACTATTCACTATTCACTATTCACTATTTACTATTCACGGCATCAAATTTGCTATTATCATCCCATCTAAACGTAGAAGGGAGAGAGACATGATCGAGTCAATTGCTCAGGGTTACGCCGCCAAGTTTATTTCTTCCGTCGCCGGCAGGATCCTTACGTCGGACAAGACAGGTGACGATGCGGCTGGCTGCAGCGTCGCATCGTCAGACAATGCCGGACCTGATAACATCTCAATTTCCGCTAAAAGCCGTTTGCTCTCCATGAATGACCTCCTGCTTCCCACCGCTGCCACGGTGCAGGCATTGTCGGCGACGCTCTCGCAGGATCTTCAAGCCCTCCTCGCCGGGGCAGGGATCGCCACTGAGCCGCCTGTTGAGATCGATGTAGATGACAGAACCATGGAGATCGCCCTCAAAGGGAACAGACCGGACAAGAAAAAGATTGAAGCCCTGATAGACGGTGACGAGAAGGTTAAGAACGAAATCAGGACCGTAGCGGCCATAAGCAGCCATGCCGTCGCCATGACCCGATCCATGAAGTTCCAGAAGGAATATCTGGCAAGAACGAATGCCGAAAGTACCGTAGCCAAATACGCCGATCTATTTCAACAACAAAAACCCTGTGACATCTCCTTGAGCCTCGACAACGCAGGCATCCACGTACTGGCAAACGGAAAAGAATGGGGTTAGATTTGATGCACCGGAACGACACCCGGGAAAAGTGGATTCTTACCTCTATTTTCCCCCATCACCCATAACCCATTACCCATAACCCTTCTTCTATACTTCAAAATACCTCAGCCGACGCAGTTTCACGATGAGATGGACATTGCTGCCTGCAGTCAGTTTCATCTCGTCGAATGTCTCCCGCGACAATTCGGCCAGGAGTTCGTTGCCGTCGACCAGTACTTTGACCCGCACGACGGTTCTCAACGGGATTATTTCCGTGATGGTTCCGGTGTAACGGTTGAGCGCCGGTCCGGGAGGCTTGCTGTCGGAGATGTAGATGTCGTGGGGAGAGATGGCAAGTTTGCTCATGGCCGTACCTTCGTAAGGAAGAACGAGACGCATGCTCCCCGAACGCACCTCCACGAGTCCCGTGGAAAGAACGGTGCATTCATCACAGTTGAGAATGTTGGGCATACCGATAAATTCAGAGACAACACGGGTCCGCGGACGAAAGAGAATATCGCCGGGTACCGCAACCTGCTCGATGCTCCCCTTGTGCATGATGGCAATTCTATCGGCCATCTCTTCGGCACCGAGAAGGTCGTGGATGACAAAGACCGTCGTTATCTCCAGGCGCCTGAGAAAAACTGAAAGCTCCGACCGAAAATATTTCGCAGTCTGGGCGTCGAGGTTGGCCGTCGGTTCATCGAGAAGCAGTATTTTCTGGAATGGCGCTATGGCACGGGCGATGGCCACACGCTGTTTCTCTCCGCCGCTCAGGTTGTAGGGAAAACGGTCCCTCAATTTAGCGATATGCAGCGCATCCATGAGTTCGTCCACCCTCTCGCTGATGACTGCCGGAGCGTACCTTCGGATCTTCAGCCCGTATGCGATGTTGGCGGCAACGTTCATGTGGGGGAAAAGGGCCAGGTCCTGAAAAAGATACCCTACCCCCCGCCTGTGCGGCGGAACGCGGTCCATATTCACGCCGTCAAAAAGAACCTCTCCGGAATAATCGGTCAGACCGGCCATCACGTTGAGGAGCGTCGTTTTCCCGGCGCCGTTGGGCCCGACAAGGGCCAGGATCTCCTTGTCCCCGACACTCAGGGACAGGTCCTTCAAAACCTTCCCGGTTATATTCTTCACTTCGATCTTTGGCACGATTAACGTCCTGAAACAACAATCTAAACCGGCACGGCCCTGCCCGTCAACAGTCTCACTCCGTAAAGTATCCCCAGACCTATCCCGATAAGCATGAGGACAAGCACCACCGTTCCCTCTATATCGGCACTGGCAAGGCGCATGAAGATCGCAACGGGTATGGTTTCAGTCTTCATCGACATTGAACCCGCAATGGTGATGGTGGCGCCGAATTCGCCCAGGGCTTTCGCCCACGTCAGGATCGAAGACGCGATGATCCCCCTTTTGCACAACGGGAGGGTCACCGTCATGAAGGCCCTGGCGGGCGAAGCCCCGAGGGTCCTCGCCACTTCCTCGTACCTCACCGGGATCTCGTCCATGGCGGCCTTGATAAGGCGGATGGCAATCCCGACGGTGACGATGAACTGGGCGAGAAAAATACCGTATACGGTAAATATGAACCTTATCCCATGATCCTGGATGAAGGTGCCCGTGGGGGTATTGAAGAAGACAAGGACGACGGCGCCGAGCGCAACGGGAGAGACTATCATGGGGAGCTCGAGCATCGTATCGATGAGCTGCCTGCCGAAAAACCGGAACCTGGACAGCGCATATGCCGAAGGAATGGCTACGATGACGGCGATGATGGTGGAAATCGTTGCGGTGAAAAGGCTCAGGCGGATGGAAAAAAGGGTCCGTGACGATCTCAGCGCCTCGAGAAAAACGGCCCCGTCATAGTAATAGAAAAGGGACAGTATAAGGGTCCCATAAAGGGCAAACACAGCGAAGCTCACCGAGATGGAGAGTTTCTTGAAAGTCATTTCTTTATCCACTCCTTCGCGACAGCAAACTCTCCTCCGATCGGCTTGGTCGCGCCAACCCAGGAAAAGGCCTCCTGGGTGGTACCGAAATAGTGATATTTCCGGAATACTGCCTGCGCGTCCCCGGAAGCGAGAACTTCGATGAACTTGCCGGCCTCGTGCTTCTTTTTGGTGTAAGCGATCACGGCGGCCTGCGCGGAACCTATCCTCGGCACCTCTGTCGGCTTGAGCTTTACGGTTGCCACCTTGTCGGGATACCAGCCTTCAAGAAAGTGCATGCCGATCACGGCATCCACCTGTTTCAGGACGATCATGGTAGCCAGCTTGTTAAAGTCTTCCGCATAGGTGACCACATTCTTCCTGAATGATTTTTTCTCATCGGCGGAAAGATTTTTATCGACGATCTCGACGGCGATGGCGCCTGCATAAACGATCTCAGGGTTGGCAATTCCCACCCTGATCCCGGGCCGCGCCAAATCTTTAAGCCCTTGAATATTTGCGGGATTGCCCTTTTGCGTATTTATACATGGGGCGACATACGCTATATCCCTGACGGACCCGCCCTCTATGACATTCCTTTTCTTTGCCCGTTCCATGATGTCCGGTGACGGGACAACAAAGACATCACCCTGTTTCGACAGGATGATCTGGCTAAAGAGTGTTCCCACCCCACCGTAGACGACGTTTATGCTGTCGCCCGTCTTTTTTTGATAGGTTACCACTATCTCTTCCATGGGTTTTTTGAACGCTGCCCCGCAGAAAACCATAAGAGGGTCCGCGGCATGTGCCTGATGACCGGCCGTGAACACTGCTAGGCTGGCGAGAACAAAGAAAATGACAAATATCCTGCGCATAGTGACCTCCCGAATTTAGTGAGGATATCGGCAATACCGCTCGAAACCGCAGACCTTCGTGATCCCGGCTGCTGAGACACCGAAGAATACCACCGGTTTTTTACCGACGAACCGGGTAATGGTCCCGTTCACGCAGGTGGAGCCCGTGGCAAGGATAATGTCGCCCCAGTCGAGGACATCCTGTGTCGCATCGGGCCCTTCGATGACGACTCCGAACTTTGTCTTGCCGATATTGTCCTCGTCCAGGTCAACAACCCGCATTTGGAAGACTTCCGCAAGTCGCTCGATCATAGCCGGCTGAAAACCGACGAAGGCGACGCGGGGATTGCCGAATTTTTCCCTCACATAGGCGACGAGTTCCCTGGCGCAACGCGCTGGTTCGTCGTCCCTGCAATGCACGGTTCCCGTAATAAGACCGGCCTCCCGCATGACGGCATTGACGGTCGCGATAAAGACGGCCCGTTCAAAGTTATTCTCCAGCGGCAGTTCGATGACATTGCGGATAGTCCCGTCAAACCCGCCGGGCATGTCAGCAAAAGCGTGGCCTTTTACTCCTCTGAAGACCGCCTCGACCATGGCTTCCTTCCCCTTGAGAAGGGGATAGTCGTCGCGGCCCGTCTCGCCTATCGCTTCTTTAGCCGAAAGGACACGCGCCGAGACGACAGAAACGCGCTCGTCCATCGAATCCCCCGCAAGCCTCCGCAGTTCCTCCCTGAGCATTTCATAAACGTCCATAAGAACTCACCCCCATTTGACTGTCGTTGTATACTATTATAGATAGCGTAATATATACGGGTTTGGAGGGAATTGTCAAGAAGGTAAAAAATAGGTCCTATAAGGCTTATAAGGCCTATAGGACCTATTTCCTGCTATCGCCCGGGAATCCCGAGCCTGTAACTTTGAAACCCCAAAACCCTCTTCAGGGCCTGTATCTGTACTGAAAAGGTTCCGCCTGCTCCCGTGCGAACATATCCTGGACCATTGATGAGATGAGCCATTTCAGGGGCGAGAAAGGTCTCTTGCCGTAGACCAGTTCCGGCTTTCCTTTGATACCCACGGCTTTTTTCATATCGTCGACCACATCGTAAAAGGTCCCGATCCCATCGATCAGGCCCGCCTCTTTTGCCTGAAGGCCGGTGTAGATCCTGCCGTCTGAGAGCGACCGGGCCTTGTCCAGGGGCATTTTTCTTCCCGCGGCCACGTCCTTGATAAATTGCTCGTGAATGCTGTTGATAATATCCTGCAGGTATTGACGCTCGCTGTCCGTCATCTTTCTGAAGGGGTTACCCACGTCCTTCATGGAGCCTGCTTTGAGGGTATTGTTCTGGACACCGATCTTCTTCAACAGATCTTCCACGACAGTCTGCTGCATGATGACACCGATGGAACCGGTGATGGTGGAAGGGTTGGCATAGAGCTTCTCACCGACGGCGGCGATATAGTATCCCCCCGAAGCGCATACGGAACCCATCGAGACATAGACCTTCTTCACAGCTTTGAGTTTCTTGAGCTCGCTGGCCACTTCCTGCGTGGGCCCCACGGCCCCGCCCGGCGAGTTGATGCGGACTATAACGCCCCGGATGCCGTCATCCTCTTTGAACCTGACCACATCTGCCATGGCCTGCTTCGAATCCGCTATTGCACCTTCGATCTCGACGATGCCGATCTTGCCTCCCCCGGGTTCGCCGAACATGCCCGAAAGAAAACTGCCGGCAAAGATCAAAACCGCAATCACTATAGTAACAATGAGCAGGACCTTCCTGCCTGTACCACCTGCCATAAAGTCCTCCTTACAAGCTGCATCGTTCTCATTCCCGGCCTGTTCACCGGGTTCCAGGAAATTTACGTATCCAGGATTGCCGCCGAGTCTCTCGTCTTCATAATAATTTTACCAAAAGGACGCCGTTGTGTCAGCGTCGCCAGCCGTATCTTGGCCAACTCCAACATTCCAAGGATGGTTGCCACGCGTTCATTCTTGTCCTCTTCGCTCACAAGGTCCCATTCGAAGAACCCCTCGGCCCGGAGCAATTCCTTGAGCGACATGATCTTTTCTTCGAGTGTCGGCCTTACCTCCCGGACCATAAGATAGGGCTCCTCCTTGACCTTAAGCAGCTCGAAATAAAGATTGCACAGGCATAGAAGGTCGAACTCTGCCTCTCTGGACAGGTTTCCCCTGCCGATAGAGTAGACGTCGCGTTCGAGCATCGGAAGATCGTTGATAGCAACGGCCATATTGCGGACACGCTCGTATTCGATGATGCGTTCGACCAGTTCCTCCCGCGGGTCCTCTTCCTCGTTTGTCCCATTGGAGGGCAGGAGCATCTTCGACTTGATGAAAAGGAGAAGAGATGCCATTTCTATGAAATCCTCGGCTATCCTGAGATTCATGTCCCTGGCTATCTCCACGTACTGAAGGAAACGGTCGGTGATGAGCGCGATAGGAATATCCCAGATGCTCACCTGATTGCGCTTGATGAGGGTAATGAGGACCGCCATGGGCCCTTCGTAACACTCAAGCTGTACTTCCAGCGCCGGCACGAGGAGGTTCATGTCAGTATCCCCCTTTCCACCAGATAGGCTTCGAGGAAATGCGACTCCGCTTCCTTAGTCTTGAGGTCCAAATCGATCTTGGCCTCCTTCACCTTTTCCAGGATTTCCTTGTAGAGGGGCCCCTCGGGCACGCCGAGCCTTTTCAGGTCCTCGCCGGTCGTGAAGGGCTTGTAGACATTGTGATGGGTAATATAGCCGGAGATCGCCTTCTTGACCTCATCGGAGCGTGTCCTGGCCATAATGAAGAGCATGGCCTCCCGGGAGAGAGAATCGAGCATACGGTATATCTCACTCTTCTTTATCCCCGCCGCTCCCTGAGAAAAACGGGCCATCGTCAAACGCAGGTGCTCGACGTTTTCAACAGCGCGTTTTCTGAAGCGCTCGCTTATCTCCATCCCGGCTGCAAATTTCGCGACATCGGGAAGCTTCATATTATCCACGATAGCAAGGATGTAGAATTGGACCTTGTCGACGGACTTTCCCTGGTAGAGAAATTCATGCCATTGGTAGACCGCATGCATCTGCCCGAAAAGCTTCTCCTTTTCCTTATTGAATACGATATCCGGCGAAATAAATCTCAAAAGGTCTAGTTCCTCAAGCCTCGCAAGGATCGCCTCGGGCGCTTCTTCCTTCAAGATCAGTGCAAGTTCCGACCATATGCGCTTTCCCCGTATCCTTGAAAGAAAATTGAGCTTTACCGCGTTCTTGATGAGGCTCAGCGTCTGCTTGCCGATCTTGAATCCAAAACGCTTCTCGAACCGGATGGCTCGAAAGACCCTGGTGGGGTCTTCGACAAAACTCAGGCTGTGGAGAACACGGATCGTCTTTTCCTTGATGTCGCGCTGG
>DNYO01000177.1 GCA_003506795.1 Deltaproteobacteria bacterium | reverse complement strand
AACGCCAGGGGCGCGATCTCTATAATGCCTCGCTCGATGAGCCGTGTGGCCCTGTCCATGTCGACCATGTCGTACAGGGCGTCATAAAGAGGTCTCAGGTAAGGATTGACCTTCTCGTACATCGTGCCCGGCAGGTACCCCAGCTTTTCGCCCGCCTCGATAGCGGGACGGGTCAGGATGATCCGCGACACCTCGCGCCTGTAGTAAGCCGCCAGCGCCATTGCCATTGCCAGATATGTCTTGCCTGTCCCCGCGGGGCCGATGCCGATGACCACGTCGTACTTCTTCATCGCATGGACGTACTGTTTCTGGTTGGTGCTCTTGGGCGTGATAAGCTTCTTTGAGCCGGCGATGTATATCTGGTCTTTCTCGACGTCCCCGGCGGCTTCATGGGCATTTACGACAAACCGCACCGCGTGGTCGATATCCGACACATTCACGGGAAAGCCTTTTTTCACGATACCATGGAGTTCGTTTATGACCTTCCCCGTATCTTCGATATCTTTCTTGCCTCCGATAAGGGTCAGGTGATTACCCCGGATGCTCGCCTTGATATTGAAGTATTTTTTGAGATACTTGATGTTTTCTTCCCGTGGCCCGAAGAGGCTTCGTGCCACGTTTATATCATCGAAGGACAACCTCAGCAATCCTTCATCGGTCTTCTCGTCCAACAATCCTCTCTTTCTCCTGTTTTACAGGTTATATATATCATATAACGGTAATTTGCAAAAGAGGTAAGAATTTTCGCCGCCACTATTGCAAAGACCCCTATTCGATGGTATCGTTTGGAAAAAATTGCCACGGAGAACCGGTTCACCCTGTTCTCTGAAAGGAAGGCCGTTTGCCGAAGAAGACGCTATCGTTCAAGACAGTATTGATCATGGGGGTAGTCATAGGAATAGCCGTCATCGTCATCGCCGTCATCGCCATTCACTTCCAGCAACGCAGGACCCTCACTGCCTCCGTTGAGGGAACCCTTCCCAGAATGGAACAGAAAAGCGGTTGGCAGGGCCTGTCAATCGATGCGGAAGGCGAACATCACTGCGTTGTGGAAAAGAAAGCTGACGGCAATGGTGAGATCGTCGGTGTCTGGGACAGGCTGACATACACCAGGGAAGGCCGGGGCAATTACATACAAAAACGCCGCAGGAACGGTATGTTCCTGACGGGAATGGAAACACTCGCATACCGTTATATACTCTACGATCTCAAATGTGCGATGCAGCCTAAACGGTACACCATCATGAAGGTCTTCGAGGTATCCGGGGACGGCAAGACGCTCGATTATGGGAAGGCAGGGAGCCAAAAAGACTGGGAAGACATCCCCGAAGGCACCATCATCGACAAACTGGCGAAAGTCGCCTGTCCGTGAACGACGACATTTTCAGTCCATAAGTATTTGTAATCAGCGGGCATTTCGTATAGAATATTGCGTCATGAATAAGGTTCTCATCATAGATGACGAAAAGAACATCATCGATTCCCTGTCGGTGATCCTTGAAGACGAAGGTTTTTGCGTACTGAAAGCCTCCGACGGAAAGCAAGGCCTCGCGATCTTCGAGAGTGAGGCGCCGGATGTCGTCCTCCTTGACGTTTGGATGCCCGAACTCGACGGGATACAGGTTCTCAAGGAGATACGGACACGCAAGGATGACGCGAAGGTCGTCGTCATATCGGGACACGGCACGATCTCTACGGCAGTCGAGGCCGTAAAGATGGGTGCATACGATTTTCTGGAAAAGCCCCTTTCCATCGACAAGGTCCTCGAGGTCGTCTCCCGCAGCATCGGCGCTGGGGCGAAGCGCGATCCGGACGTGGCCCATTTCAGGCTGGAAGTATCACCGGGACTCACGAGAACAAAGCAGAAAACGATCGGAAAGAGCACCGTCGTATACGGTGTGGGTCTTCATTCAGGCGTGAAGACGGGCATGATCCTCCTGCCCATGCCGGAAAACACGGGTATCGTCTTCGAAACCATCCCCGACGGTGAACGGATACCGGCGTATATCGATTACGTTTTTTCCGTGGGATATGCATCGTCGGTGAAGGGCAGGAACAGCGTCGTCCGCACAATCGAACATCTCCTTTCCGCCTGCCACATGTACGGGATCACCAATCTCCTCGTCAAGGTGAGCGAAGAGATACCCATATTCGACGGCTCCGCCATAGAGATCTGCGAGAAGATCGACGAGGCGGGTACGGTGGAACAGGCCGATGGGATAGAGCCGCTTGTCATCACGGAAAAGGTGGAACTGGGAAATCTGAGCAACGGAAAGTACCTCGCCGTTGAGCCCTGGGATGGCTTCGAGATCGACTACCTGCTGGAACAGCAAAAACCGATCGGGACCCAGCAGTATCTCTTCCGGGGCAGTCTGAAAGACTATGTCTCAGATATAGCCCCTGCGAGGACGTTCGGGTTCCTCAAGGACTTTGAACAACTTGCGAAGATGGGGCTCGGAACCGGAGGGCGTATCAACAACTTCATCATCCTCAGCGAAGATGGCGTACTCAACACGAAACTGCGCTTCGAGGATGAGTTCGTTCGCCACAAGGTGCTCGACCTCATCGGTGACATCTATCTGCTGAACCGCCCCATCATAGGCAAGATCACCGCCCGCCAAACAGGCCACGTGGAGAACATCGCGCTGGTAAAGGAATTGAAGAAAAGATTTCTGTAGCATACCGGGGAATTAGTCCCTATGTATCACCTTTCCACCACATCCTTCACCCCATCGGACTTGTAGATGAATTTAGCGTCGCTTACCGGAGCGTTGACCTTGATGTTGGAAAATTCGACGGTGTTGACGTTGCCGGTGAACTCGACGATCTCTATTTTCCTCAGGAGGTTGTTCTTGTCAACCCAGAGCTTTGCAATCGTGACAGAGGAATCCTTTTTTGGGATGAGTTCGAAATATTGCATGCCCGTCGTAATACTGTGCTGTTTTACGGTGAAAAGGTTGTCTATGTGGGCTATGTCCTCTATGAGATCGAAAAAGGTACCGCCGGTCTTTTCCCGGCTGACCTTGCTCTTGAGGACGAAAGATTTGCCTTCTTCATCCTGCCACATATAATGTCCGTCATAAAGGAAGGTCTTGTCTTTGGGCTTCGTATATTTCCAGAGGAAGCCTTTCTGCCGCTTAAAGAAGAAATCGCCATCGAACTCGCGAATTTTCTTGATGCCGGAGACGAAGATCTTCTGGCGAAAGGAAGCCTCCAGTGAATTGATGCCGGCATAGGTTTTCTTAATGGAATCAAAGGGGGATTTTACGTCACTCTGTGCCTGCGCCCGGGGTTCCTCCTGTGCCGCGGCCTTCTGGGCGCCGGCCGGCAAAGGTACCATGAAAACTACCGCCAGGATGCAGCAAACGGCCAGCAATGACAGAAGGTTTACCTTTCTGTCATGGGCTTCCTTCATTGGCTCACACATCTGAATCGGAATCATCTTTTTAAGACCTCTCTCGGTTTTACACCGTCGGAAGGGCCGACGATGCCTTCCTGCTCCATGCGCTCTATGATGCGGGCCGCACGGTTGTAGCCTATCCTGAACCTCCTCTGGACCATGCTGATCGAGGCTTCGCCTTTGGCCGATACGAACTCCACGGCTTCCTGGTATTTTTCGTCATCTATCGTTTCACCATTCTCTTCTTCTTCTTTTTCTTCGAGGATCTCGTGATGATATGTCGGCGCGCCCTGCTGCTTCAAGAATTCCACGATGCGCTTGATCTCCCCCTCGGAGACATACGAGCCGTGGAGCCTCTGAAGCCTGCCGATCCCGGGACTGAGAAAGAGCATGTCCCCGTAACCCAGAAGGCTCTCGGCCCCGTTTGTATCGAGTATGGTTCTGGAGTCCACCTTCGAGAAAACCTTGCAGGCGACCCGGGCAGGGAAATTGGCCTTGATGATACCCGTCAACACGTCGACGGAAGGCCTTTGCGTGGCAAGAATAAGGTGGATACCCGACGCGCGGGCCATCTGGGCAAGACGGGCGATGTATTCCTCCACCTCTTTCGGGGAGACCATCATTAGGTCGGCAAGCTCGTCGATAACAACGACGATATACGGTATCGTCTCGCCTTCCTCCCGCATGACCTTATGGTTGTATTTCTCTATGCTGCGCACACCCTTTTGCGCCATCATGCTGTAGCGCCGCTCCATCTCGTCCGTCATCCAATGCAGCGCCGTCTTTGCATTCTTTGCATTGGTAACCACGGGCAGAAGGAGATGAGGGATGCCTTCATAAAAAGACAGTTCCAGCATCTTGAGATCGATCATGAGAAAACGGACCTGCGACGGGGTGGCCTTGAAAAGGATGCTGAGGATCATGCTGTTCAAGGACACGCTCTTGCCCGAACCCGTTGCACCTGCCACGAGGAGGTGGGGCATCTTGGCAAGGTCCGCCACGTAGGAATCCCCGCTTATCGTCTTTCCCAGTACGAGGGTGAGATAGGAGGGCGACGAGGTGAATACCTTCGACTCGATGATCTCCCGGATATAGACCGTCTCCCGTTCCTTGTTGGGTATCTCGATACCCACCACCGCCTTGCCGGGAATCGGTGCGATGATCCTGATCGAAACGGCGCTGAGCGCCATCGCCAGGTCATCGGCCAGATTGGCTATCTTGCTTACCTTGACCCCCGGCGCAGGTTCGAATTCATACATGGTGATAACGGGGCCGGGCTTTACTTCCATTACCCTGCCCTCTATCCCGTAGTCCTTCAATTTCTTCTCGAGGATTGAGGCATTCGCCTGGATCGACTCCTTGTCCACCTTCATTTCCTTCTTCTCGACATTATCGAGAAGAGAGGGATCGGGAACCTTGTAGGGCCCGATCTCCTTGAAAAATTCGAAGGTCTCCTGCACGGCCGGCGTTTTCTTGTCGACCGTCTTAGGCATTTCCTCCTCTTTCCTCTCCCGGGTCACCTTGATCTCGCGGCGGCGTTCGGCCTTTTTTCGCCTGGCAATACGTTCCTCGATCACCGCAAGGATAGGAGCCTGGACTATGAGGAACGCGGAGATAAGAAGAAGAACAAGAGCAATCAGAATGGTCCCGAAATTCCCAAAAAAATTCTTCAACGCCTTCTCCAGGATTGATCCCAGAAATCCCGAAAACTCAATCTGGACTCCGCGCAAATAGACCCTCTCCATAAAAGTCTGCAGGAGAGTTCCAACGGAAAGAAAGAAGAGGACAAGTCCCGAAGAGAAGACGATGATACTGGGCGGATCCTTCTTCCTGACGTAAAAGATGCCGAAGAGGAGGCAAAAAGAAACGAGAAGATAACTCATAAATCCGAAAAGCTGGATGAAAAGATCGGACAGATACGACCCCGCCTTGCCGCAAAGATTGCGCGCCGATCCGTCTGTTACGGTGTGAAATGAGGGATCGAGCGGATGATAGGACGCAAGGCTGACAAAAAGAAACAGAAACACCCCGACGAGCGCAATCCCCAGCATCTCTTTTTTCAGTTCCTGAGACAAATTCATCCACCATCCATCATTGCGGCAGAAGCCTCACAGTGTTCCTTTTGCACTCGAGGACTCCCCTTTCGCCATGAGCTCTTCAATGCGAAGCCTTACATCGTCCATTACCCGTGTCTTCTGAGATTTTTCCATCCCTTCAAGGGCTATCGGCTCCCCGACCTCAATGTATATTACCCCTTTTTTCACGGGAACAAAACTCCCTTTTGGTTGCAGCGCGCTTGAGCCATAGATGCCGATGGGAACGACGGGCACTGCGGCCCGGAAGGCCAGGGTAAAACCGCCTTTCTTGAAAGGAAGGAGATTTCCGTCGGCACTGCGGGTGCCCTCGGGAAAGATGATGATGTTCATCCCTTCGCGGATCCTCATCGCCGCTTTCTCGATGGCCTTGAGGGCCTCCCTGGCATTTTCCCTGTCGATACTTATGTAGCCGGCCTTTTTTATGGCCCAGCCGAAAATGGGGATGTTGAAAAGCTGCCTCTTGGCAATCCACTTGAAAGACAACGGCAACTCGGCCAAAAGCGCGTGTATGTCGAGGGCGCTCTGGTGATTGCACATGAAAACGTACGGAGGCGAGGACAAACGCTGGAGCCCACGGATCCTGACCTCTATTCCCGCTGCCCCAAGGTTGAGCTTTCCCCAGAGGCGGGCCATGCGATGGAGGGTTTCCTCCCGGTTCCCGAAGAAAGCTACGGCGAGGCCGATAAGGGAGATGACGATCGTTGAAACAATGAGACAGCACAGGACCATCGCCCTTCTCATCGAGAAATATCCCCGAGGGCATCCAGCACCGCCGTCACTTCATTCCTGATCGTCTCATCGAGGTCGTACGGGGAAACGCCCCTCTTGTCAGCCTCGATGATCTTCTCATTATGGGAGAGAAATCCGAGAAGTGGGAAGCCTTCAAGGTTCCCGCGGACAAGGGCCTCGTCCTCGGGACCTGTGATCTTGTTCCCCACGATGTACACGTTCCTTATTCCTATGTCGTCGGCAAGTTTTCTGACCTGGCGGGCAGTCTGGAAGCTCCTTTTCCCCGGCTCCACTACAACGATGAGGGCGTCTATGTACTCCGTGGTGCCTCTCCCGAGGTGTTCGAGTCCGGCCTCCAGATCAACGATGACGTATTCGTCCCGTTCTATCATGACGTAGGAAAGCAGGCTCCTCAAAAGGGCGTTCTCCGCGCAGAAACAGCCTCCCCCGCCCTGAGGGATATTGCCGAGGATTATGAGCTTCACCCCGTCCCTCGCAAGGGAAAAACGCTCCGGTATGTCGTCGACCCGGGGGTTCAACTGAAAGAAGGCCCCGTACTGGCCCTTTTTCGTGCCTGTCCGTTCAGCGATGAACTCTTCCATGGCGGCCAGAGGTTTTACCCCTGCCAGGCTCTCTTCATCTATGCCGATGGCACTTGCAAGATTGGAGTCGGGATCGGCGTCGATGGCGATCACTTTCTTGCCCCTGTCGCCGAGTATCCGGGCCATGACCCCGGCAAGGGTCGTCTTCCCCGCACCACCTTTTCCTGAGACAGCTATCTTCATAATTTCCCGTGGTGAAACACTATCATCCTTTGCAAAGCGTTGTCAATATTGACTAAACAATGAGAACACCGGGGATTACAGTTCACTGTCCGCGCCACCGGATACGTGCTCGACAAGAAGTTCCTTTTCCTGGGGAGTTGCGATGATGATCAGGCTCATCTCTTTTTCGACGATCGTATCGGGATAGGGGTTATAGACCCATTCCCCGCTCGGCTTTCGGGCTGAGATGAGCATGATGTTGCCGATCGTCTTAAAATCGATTTCTTTCACCGGTTTGCCTATAAAGGGCGAATCGGCGGGAATATGGACCTCCTCCACCCGCATCGGCGAATATTTGTCGCGGAGCATCATGTCGAGGAAGGAGGTTACATGAGGCCGTATCATCTCCGACGCCATCCTGAGACCCCCGATGAAGTTGAGAGCCACAACGGAGTCGGCCCCTGCTCTTCGGAGCTTGTCGATGTTCTTCGTATCGTTGCACCGTGAAACGATCCTCAGGGACGGGTTGAGCTGCCGCGCCGTCAGGGAGATGACGATGTTGTCATTATCGGAATCCGTCGTTGCGAAAAGACCCTGCGCGTGCTCTATCATCGCCTTCCAGAGTATTTCGTTCTCCGTCGCATCTCCGACAACGAGATCGGCGTTAATATTGTTTGCCTTGAAAACGTCGAGTTTGGTATCGTCATTATCGATGGCGATAAAGGGCCGTTTTGTGAGGTACATCTCATGCACCACGTAAAGACCCACCATTCCTATACCGCAAACGATATAGTGGTCTTTCATCTTAGCGATCCGTTTATCCATTTTCCTCCTCCTGAAAACCCTCCTCAATTCGCCTTCGATGATATATGCGGCAAGGGTCGTGAAAAGATATGCGATGGTGCCGGCCCCCAGGAATACGTAGATGATGGTGAAGATCTTTCCCAACGGCTTGTTGTCGAGACCGATCACGTCGCCGTATCCTATGGTGGTAATCGTAATGGCTGTCATGTAAAGGGCATCAAGCACGCTCTTCTCGGAACCACCGATGATCTTGAACCCCACCGTCCCGATGACCACAACAGCAACAATAATCCCAATGATATTGAGTAGCTTCTTCGGTATGACTTTTAAAAACATGGCACATTATAGCACGGCGACATAGATTAGAGAATAGTGTTCACCGATCGGGTGTCAAAAAAAAGGAAGGGGTCGGGGATGCTCTGTCTCTTCTTTCTTCTTCCGTTCTCTTGACTCCTTTCCATCCGTGTCTTATTTTTTTGGGGAAAAACAACTTAATTCGAGGTGATCTGGACATGACAAGCGAACGGATGGAATTCAAGACCGAGGTCAAGCAGCTTCTCGACCTCATGATTCATTCTCTTTATTCACACAAGGAAGTTTTCTTGCGGGAGCTTATATCCAATGCTTCCGACGCCATCGACAGGGCCCGCTATGAATCGCTTACGAACAGCGAGATTCTTCAGGCGGGCAGCGGATGGAAAATAAAACTGATCATAGATAAAGATGCGGGAACCCTTACGGTCAGCGATAACGGCATCGGCATGACCCATGACGAGATCATCGAATCGCTTGGCACTATAGCCCGTTCAGGGACGAAGGAATTTCTTGAGGCCTTGAAGCAGCAGGAGGTCAAGGACAATCCCGAACTCATCGGGCAGTTCGGCGTGGGCTTTTATTCCTCGTTCATGGTTGCCGACAGCATCACCGTCTTATCCCGCCGCGCCGGTTCAAAAGAAGCACGGGGCATCAAATGGAAATCCACCGGCGACGGCACCTTTACCATCGATGAGGTGGAAAAGGAATCGAGGGGCACCGATGTCGTCCTCCACCTGCGCGAGGAAGAGAAGATGTACCTCAGCGAATGGGAGATCCGCAGCGTCGTCAAAAAGTACTCTGACTTTATCGAGCACCCCATCGTCATGGACGTAGAGAAAGAGGTCGAGAGCGAACTGAAGCAGGGCGAAAAGGTCAAGGTGCGCGAGGAAGAGACCCTTAACTCCATGAAGGCCCTCTGGCTCAAGGAGAAATCGGAGGTCGGTACGGAGGAATACAGCGATTTCTACAAGCATATCTCCCACGATTTTCACCCCCCGGCGAAGGTCATCCACTACAAGGCGGAGGGGACCTCGGAATTTGCCGCGCTCATGTTCATACCGTCGACAGCCCCTGTGAACATGCTCTACAAGGATTTCAAATTCGGTCCGACGCTTTACGTGAAAAGGGTCCGGATCATGGACCACTGTGAAGATCTCATACCTCAGTACCTGCGTTTCATGCGAGGGGTCGTCGATTCCTCCGATTTGCCGCTCAATGTCTCCCGGGAGATCCTCCAGAACAACAGGCAGGTGGACATCATAAAAAATTCCATCACCAAAAAGGTCCTCGAAACCCTGGAGGAGATGAGGGACAATGACTACGACGCCTATATCAAGGTCTACGGGGAATTCGGCCGGGTCCTGAAAGAAGGGGTGCATTTCGATTTTTCCCGAAGGGAGTCCATCGCCGATCTCCTCCTTTTCGCGTCAACGAAATCCCAGGACGGCAAGCTCCGGACCCTCAATGACTACGTGGACGGTATGAAGGAAGGGCAGGAGGAGATATATTACATCGTCGGTTCATCCCTTTCGGACGCCGCCAATTCGCCTTACCTTGAAGCCTTCAAACAGAAGGAATACGAAGTCATCTACATGACCGACGACATCGACGACTTCATCTTCAATGGTTTCGAATACAAGGGAAAGAAGATGCACTCCATCACGAGGGGCGACATCGCTCTGGATAAGGAAAAGACCGGGCAGATAGAAGAAACGAAGAAAAGATACGCAAAGCTGATCGACCTTATCAAGGAGACACTCTCTGAAGATGTGAAGGACGTCAGACTCTCGGGAAGGCTCACCGACACGGTGTGCTGTCTCGTCGCCGACGAAGGCGATCTCGACCCCGCCATGGAGCGTCTGCTCAAGGCGATGGGGCAGGACCTGCCGCCCATGAAGCGAATACTGGAGTTAAACCCTTCTCACCCGCTTTTTGCAACAATGAACGGCATCTTTGAGAAAGAGGAGGCCAGTTCGGAGCTAAAGGCCTACATACGGCTTCTCTACGACCAGGCGCTGGTTCTTGAAGGATCGAAACCCAAAGATCCCGCCGCTTTCTCAAAAGCAATAGCACGATTGATGGTGGAAAACGCAGAGAAGAAATGAAAACGGGTTATGGGTTATGGGTTATGGGTTATGGGTTATGGGAAAGACAAAAGAGCCTATTACCCATTACCTATGACCCATGACCTCTCTTCATTCAAAAAACCCCATGAATTTTTCCTTGAAGCCCTTGCGCGTTGTCGGTGAGGAGTCCTTGAATTCCGCCGCCAGTTCTTCGACGAGGGTCTTCTGTCGGTCCGTCAGGTCCGAGGGAATAACGATGTTGAGATATACGAGTTGGTCACCCCTGCCGTAGCCGTTCGACTTGCTGACGCCGAGGTTTTTGAGCCTGAACACTTTTCCTTGCTGTGTTCCGGCGGGTATCTTGAGAACTGACTCGCCTTCGATAGTGGGGATCGTGATCTCGCCCCCAAGGCACAAAAGCGGAAAACCGACGTCGACCTGAACGATGATATCGTCACCGGCCCGCTCAAATATGGCGTGTTCCTTTACCTGCAATACGATAAAAAGGTCGCCGGGAACGGTATCGCCGGGTTGCTGCATTCCTTCGCCCCTCAGTTTGAGGCGGCTGTTGCTGTCGACACCCGGTGGTATCCTGACCTTCAGCTTCTTCTTGGTCTTGACCGTCCCTTTCCCCTTGCAGTTCTTGCAGGGGTGCTTTATGACCTGACCCTCGCCACCGCAATATTCACAGGTCCTGTTGATCGTAAAAAACCCATGGCTCTGGCGGACCTGGCCGCGCCCGCCGCACTGTTTACATATTACAGGCTCGTAGCCCGGTTCTACCCGCGAACCGTTGCAGGCCGGGCACCTCTCTTCCTTAGGGATCTCGATCTCTTTCTCACCGCCGAATATCGCTTCCTCGAATTCTATGGTGAGATTGTACCTGAGATCGCCGCCCTTTCTCTGGCGGGGTCGTTGATTACCGAAGAAATCACTGAAGAGGTCGTTGAAAACGGAATCGAAATTCCCCTGAAATCCAAAATCGAAGGCCGACCCCATGTCGCCGGCCGCCCCGAAACGCTCGTAATGATTTCTCTTCTGGGCATCTCCCAGAACCTCGTAAGCCTCATTGATCTCCTTGAACTTTTCCTCAGCCTGATGATCTCCGGGGTTGCGGTCGGGATGGAATTGAAGGGCAAGTTTGCGGTATGCCTTCTTTATTTCTTCGTCGGTGGCCCCCCGCGATACGTTGAGGACCTCGTAATAGTCCACGTGCCTGCCTCTCATGATGCGCCTTTCTGTCGTTTACTGGATCTCGGGCTTTTTGGAAACCCCTACCCGTGATGGTCTGATGAGTCTTTCGTTCAGGAGATACCCCTTCTGGAATTCCGAAACCACAGTATCGGGCTCCTTGTCTTCATGCTCTTCCTGATAGAGAGCCTCGTGGAAGTTAGGGTCGAACTTCTGGCCCACGGCTTCTATCGGCCTGGCGCCTGCTTTCTCAAGCACCCTCAGGAACTCGTTAAGGGTGATCTTTACCCCTTCGTGGATGGATTTGTAATCCTCAGTAGATTCAGCGTGCTTCAAGGCCATTTCAAGATGATCGATGACAGGGAGCAACTCCTTGATAATGACCTCGTTTGCGTATTTGAGGGTGTCCTGTTTTTCTTTGGTCTTGATCTTCTTGAAGTTCTCGAAATCAGCCCCGAGATAGAGCAGTTTTTCCTCGAGGGATTTGATCTTTGCATCCTTCTCGCCGAGTTCCTTTTCCAGCTCAACGGAGGCATCGTCTTTTTTCTTTTTCTTTTTGTGATCCTCGTGTTTATGCCCGTTTTCCTTTTCTTCCGCCTTGTTTTCGCATCTTTCTTCTTTCTCGTCAAGAAGCTGATCTTTGTCTTTTTCGTTCATTCAGGATCCTCACATCAATTTAAACAGATCTGTGACGGCCCGCGCCGTATAATCAACTATCGGGATCAGACGTGAATAATTCATCCTCATCGGCCCGATGATACCGAGCAAACCGTAGCTGTTCTGCCCTATCCGGTAGGCGGAGGTTATGATGCTCATACCCTCCATCCCTTTCATGTCGTTTTCGCTTCCCAGAATTACATTAATCCCTTCTTCGCTCAGATACCGGTCAAGTAACTGAATCAATCTTTCCTTGTTTTCAAGCGCTTTGAAAAGGTCTTTGAGCTTTTCGACGTCGGAAAATTCCGGGATACCGATCATTTTTGACGCCCCTTCTATATAAATCTCCCTCTTCTCTTCTTCACCCACAAGCACATCCAGGGCATCCTGTATCTTCCGATAGAGGGTCTGAAAGTTTTCCCTGTCCTTTCGCATATCCTTGATGATGTTTTCCTTCAGCGCGTAAAAGGGCATGCCGGAGAAACGTTCGTTCATATAGTGTTTCATCTCGTCAAGAACGCCTTGCTCGATGTCTTCGCCCGTATCGACGAACCTCCTGTGCACCATGCCCGATGTCGTAACGAAAACAATGAGAATGGTGTCCCGGGAAAGTCTGACGAACTCAACTTCCTTGAAAAGCATCGTATCTACCCTGGGCTCGACAACGATGCTCGGGCATCGTGAGATGGCCGCGAGCACCCGCGACGCATCCGCCATTACCTCTTCCGTGTATGCGTACCGGAGCCGGGACAGCGTCTCCAGGGCCTTGAGTTCTTTTTTCCCCGGAACCCCCGAAGCCGGCAGGCTATTCACGTAATAGCGAAATGCTTTTGGAGTGGGTACCCGCCCGGCCACTGCATGGGGCTTATAGAGAAAACCCAGCTCCTCCAATTCGCTCATGGTGTTGCGAATCGTGGCGGAGCTGACTTTCTTCTTCATTGCTTTGGAGATCGTAATGGAACCTATCGGCTCGGCGAAGACAATGTAATTCTCGACGATGAGTTCCAACACGGACCTCTCACGGTCATTCAAAATTTCCCGCAATCCTTTCATTCTGATACAATAAATTAATTATCTGGCCTGTCTTTGTCAAGAAAATGGCGATAGCCCTCGGCGGCGGCGCAAGAGAATATCCGCGTCCCCCGATTCCGCCGGCAGAGAAACGGCAAATCTCACAGCCTGTATAAAGACTCTCCGGGGTAGATTTTCGATCCTATATCACGATCTCGAAGGTGGTCGGATGCCAATTCCGGTATGAATTCGCTTCTCCATACCGTTTCATTGCCATAGTTTGTACGTTGAGGTCGTAGGGGCCGGCAACTCTGCCGTCCCGGGCGATCTCGCTGCCGGTGGCCGCTGCGGCATGATTGACCGCCATCTCTGAACCGGTCTTTTTTTCTGTCGTGACCGGTTTGAGTGTTACCGTTGCGGGCACGTAGGCAACGACGCGGGCGTCTGCCGCCTGCACCGTTTTCTTGCGTGAACTGATCGCGACTCTGTCGAAAGCACCGAGAAGTGAGGGCAGAGCCTTTCTTGAATCCGCGTCGCCTCCATTATCCCGGCGGGCGTCTTCGCCTCTTCGCGCCTCGGAGATAACAGGAACCTGCGGGCGTGTCTTTATGTTCTCTGTCGATATAACGATAGCGTTCACCAAGGTATAATAGCATCTTTTTTCTTTTTCTACGAGAAAAACTTCCCTTCCGCCCGCATGTCAGCCCCGGGCCTTCCTTCTTGACTTTCCCGGTCCCGTGCAGTATTGATTTGATACATAAAAGGAAAGGACTCCTGCGATGACCTGCGATTCAAACCCCTGCCGCATTTTTGTGCTTCGCGATCAGAAAATACTCGTTGACATGTCAACGCAACCCCCCGCGATCCCCATGCAGGGTACCGCGGAAGATATGGGGCTTTGCCTTGCCGACGGGTATCACCTCGGTTCCCGGGACGGCCTCGACTGCCATGCCTTTTCAGTTCCGAGCCGGACTGATTCCCCTCGGGGTATGGATTTTCTCGGCCTCCGAAAGCTTTTTGGTGTCCTGGATCCCGGTCAATATGCGATGGCCGTCAGGGCCTTCGCCGTTCTCAACTGGGACAGGACCTGCCAATTCTGCAGCGCCTGCGGTTCCAGGCTGAAAAGGCATGCCGTCATCCTTGCCAAGGAGTGCGACGCCTGCGGCTTCATCATGTTTCCCAGGATCTCCCCGGCCGTGATCGTTCTCGTGGAAAGGGACGACAAGGCCCTCCTCGCCCGGTCAAGCAGGTTTACCGAAAATCTCTATAGCGTCCTGGCGGGGTTCGCGGAACCCGGCGAGGCCCTGGAAAATGTCGTCAGAAGGGAAATCCGGGAAGAAGTCGGCATAGAGGTCAAAGATATCCGATACTTCGGCAGCCAGCCCTGGCCCTATCCAGATTCTCTCATGATCGCTTTTACCGCCTCTTGGGCGGCTGGCGAAATCGCCGTCGACAACGACGAAATCACCGAGGCACGGTGGTTCACCGCCGCCGACCTGCCGAAAATACCCGACAAGGTCAGCATCGCCAGATGGCTCATAGACTGGTTCATCGAAAAACACCGGAAGGAATATAAATGAAAGCGATAGTCTTTGACGGAGGCCTCACGTTCACTCATGACAGGCAAAAACCGATGCCTGTGTCCGGAGAGGCCCTCATCAGGGTCACTATGGCCGGAATCTGCAATACGGACATGGAGATAACCAGGGGCTATCTGGGGTTTCGTGGGATCATCGGCCACGAGTTCACGGGCATGGTGGAGGCCGTGGGCGGCAGGTCGAGGAGACTGATCGGGAAACGGGTCGTCGGTGAGATAAACTGCGGCTGCCGCCGCTGCGACCTGTGCCTCGCAGGTCTGGAAAAACACTGCCCCCGCAGAACAACCCTCGGTATACTGGGAAGGGAAGGCGCCCTCGCCGAATACATGACGCTCCCCGTGCGAAACCTCCACGAGATACCCGACGACCTCACCGACGACGAGGCGGTCTTCGCCGAACCGCTCGCCGCGGCATTCGAGATACTGGAGCAAATCAAGATTCGGCCCCCCGATAAGGTTCTTGTCCTCGGGGACGGGAAGCTCGGTATTCTCTGCGCCCTCGCACTCAGGCTCACCGGGGCCGAGCTGACCCTGGCGGGAAAACACCCTTCCAAGCTGGGCATTGCCCGGGATCAGGGTGTGCCGGTGGTGCTGACAAAAGACCTCCCGTCGAACAGCAAGTACGACATCGTCGTGGAGGCAACGGGCAGCGCCAGCGGCTTTGAGATAGCCATGGAGCTCACAAGACCGCGCGGGACGATCGTTCTGAAAAGCACTGTGGCGCATGGCGCTCCCATCAACCTCGCTCCCCTGGTCATCGACGAGATCACCGTTGTCGGCTCCCGCTGCGGCCCTTTCAAACCAGCCCTCAAGGCCCTCGCTGAAGGCCGCATCGACGTCAAACCGCTCATTTCGGGGGTCTTTCCCCCCGAAGAGGCAAAGAAGGCCTTCGCTTCTGCGAAAAAGCGCGGCACCCTCAAGGTACTCGTCGATTTTAGAACAGCAGGGAAGAAAAACCGGGGACAATAAACCTACCGCCTGTCCAGCACCTCCCGAATCTTGTTGATAAGGTTATTCAGCGACAGCGGTTTGGCAATGAAGCTGAATTCCCCGTCTTCGATCCCTCTATCGAGAACAACGTCCTTCGTGTATCCCGGTTGCCTTCCGTCGGCCCCCATATTATAGTTTCATTATAATGGTCGGGAAACGCGCACCTTCCGTCGTCATGGCTCTCAAAGATATGCTTTACATCTCTTACCTGCTGCCTGCGGCGAGGATCGCGCGCCATATCCCCCGCGTTCTCACGCCCGCGAGGGTCGACGGCAACAATGCCTTCCTCTCCCTTGTAATATTCAAGGGCAACACGAAGAAGGCCTTTCATATCCCTGCCCCGCCCATCCCTTTCGACCAGATCAATATCAGGACCTATGTCGTAGACCCCCAAACCGGCGCACCGGCGGTCTATTTCATAAAATGCGGGATCAGGGGCAGACTCATCACCTTTCTGTACAAAACCCTCTCCGGAATGCCCGTGGAAAGCTGTACCTTCGATATCTTCAGTGGCACCGGCCCCGACGGACATTATGATGATTATCGCGTGGAAGGCAACTGGCA
>DNYO01000068.1 GCA_003506795.1 Deltaproteobacteria bacterium | reverse complement strand
AAAGGCGGCCCGCGCCATACACGAGTACCTGACGACGGAAAAGCAGTAAAAAAGCGGCCCGGGCCGCTTGAATAGCTGGAACCGCTTGAACGTGATAGGACAAAAAACCGTCATTCCGGTTTGAAGTCCCGTCGTTTCAGTCGCGAAACGTGGGGGGGACGTAAACTCCTGGACACATGGGAATAGGTTCAGGGGACGGAACAGGGGGGTTTTTAAATACGCGCTGTCAAGCGGCTCAAGCGGTTAAAGCTATTCAGGCGGTTCGGCCATTTAAAAAAATCTGCAGTTCAGCAGGCTATCGATACGCTTGTTCTCTGTTTTTTCACGCAATTCGAAAAATGTGAAGCCGCTCCTCATCCCCAGATATCCGGCGTGGTCCCTTCGTCCCGGTGCCGTTTCAGTTCCCGTTTCCAGTATTCCTTGTCCCTTATACCGAGGCCTTCGAGGGAAACCTTTTTGATCTTCCTTATATAGAGGCAGAAGTTATGGGTGTCGAAATGGACGACCCTACCCGTATCGCCGCCCAGATCGGAAGAGACTATCCTGATGCCGTCGTTGCGAAGAAATTGCTCGATGAAAGTGCAATTGACCCTGCCGACGCAGTGAAAACTGTCCTTCCCGTCCTTAGGCACGAGCAGGGAACTGCCCCCGCAGACCTTGGCCCTGAGGTGTTTCCTTTCGGCGCCGAGTTTCAGCATGCCATTTATGATAAGCTCCATGGCATGTACACCGTAGCGGCCCGCTTCGGTGATAACCATAGGTATGTCATCCGTATAGCGTCTGTTGCTCAGGAGAAAGTGGTTCATGCCCACCACCCGGTTCACGGGATCATAAAGACACGCGGAAACGCATGAACCAAGAAGGGTGGAAATCCTGACCTGTTTGTCTGTCACATAATAATCTCCGGGAAAAAGTATGACCCGTTTCCCGTATGATTCTTCGCGAATCACCATACCGTACCATAACCTTTACCTCCGCCCAACAGGTACCCCAAAAACCACCCCTGCGAGAAAGTAATCGGTCAACCGTCGAAAACCTTAACCCCCCGGAAGCGGTTCCCGGGGGGGTAAGGTTCAGGGTTCCAGGGTCGGGGTAAAAGTCAGAATCTCACCGGACATTGCATCGTTCGTCATTCAGGCGAAAGGCCGGAAACCCATATGGCTGACAGTTGTCACCTCATACGTATGCTTTCTGCCGCGACAAAGGTTTTCCGCCGGGCTGACGGAGGAATGAGCTTGACGGTCGTTCGGCGAAAAACATAGTATAATATTGGAATCTGGAACGTTTTTCTCTGGAGGTTACCATGAATACCGTATTTCAGGAGACGAAGCCTGAGGACATCGGGCGGAATCCTTTCAAGCTCATCGGGGCGGATTGGATGCTGATAACGGCGGGAACGAGGGATTCCTTCAATACGATGACCGGCGCCTGGGGCGGTTTTGGAATCATGTGGGATAAACGGGTCGCCATGTGTCTCGTTCGCCCGAACCGCTACACTTATGAGTTCATGGAACGCTCCCGGTCGTTCAGTCTGAGTTTCTTTGATGAGGAATACCGCGACGCCTTAACGTATTGCGGTACAAAATCAGGCAGGGATGTCAATAAGGTGGCCCAAACGGGCCTCACCCCGGTCTTCGGCGAAGACACAATATACTTCGCCCAGTCGCGACTCGTCATCGAGTGCAGAAAGATCTATTTTCAGGACATCCTCCCCGGGAATTTTCTTGTCCCCGAAATCGACGGTTTTTACCCCAAGAAGGATTACCACAGGATATACTTCGGTGAGATAATCCGCTGCCTGTCCAGATAGCGGCCTTCAACAAACAAAGTTCTTCTGTTGATAGGTCCTATAAGTCGTATATGTCCTATAGGACATATTTTCTTCTCTTGACAAATTCAGCATTGTGCTTTAATCTAATTTAGATACAATGCAACTACGCAACCAAGAAACCAAAGGAGCGAAAATGGACCCTGAGCAGGAACGAGAGGTTTTCGAATTGCAGGCTGATGTGTGTCTGGCGCTTGCCAATTCCCGGCGGCTTCAGATACTCGGTCTGCTTAAGGACGGGGAAAGGTCTGTGGGGCAGATGCTTGAAAAGATCGAGATAAACAAGGCCAACATGTCCCAGCATCTTTCAATCCTTAAACAAAAAGGACTCCTTGTGTCGCGCCGGGAGGGTACCGTGGTCTATTACCGGCTGGCGAGCCCCAGGATTACCGAAGCCTGCTCAATCATGCGGGACGTTCTCCTTGAGACCTTGAGACAGAAGGAACGCCTTTCAAAAAGCATGCGGGATGTCCTGTAACGCCGGTCGAACGTATCAAAAGGTGAGGAACCGATGAAAGAAACAAGAAGGGATGACATCATGAAACAAGATCCAAAGTCGGGAAAGAAAGTCCTTGATGAGGCGAAACGATCGAGGCGGTTGAGGCAGATTCTCTTCGGGTCGCTCTTCCTCGTTCTGCTTGCAGCGGGATGGTTTTATTCCCTGATAGGGTATTTCATCCCCCTCTGCATGGTCGCCGGCGTCGGGCTCGCCGCCGTTCGGGGGAGGAAGTGGTGCAACTGGATGTGTCCCCGGGGATCCTTTGCCGATACATATATGAAAGCGATAAGCCCGGAACGGAGAATGCCCCGCTGGTTACGAGGCGCAGTGGTCAGGGCCGGGGTTATTATTTTCCTCATGAGCATGCTTACCTACCAGATAGTGCGGCTCTGGCCCGATCCTTATGCCATCGGCAGGTTCTTTGTTGTTCTCCTGACCGTTACCACTGTCGTCGGAGCTTTCATGGCCCTGGTCCTCCATCAGCGCGCCTGGTGTTCGATCTGTCCCATCGGAAGCCTGTCGAGCTGGGTCGGAAGGAATCGTTATCAGCTCACAATGGACAAGGATGCCTGCATAGACTGCGGCCTTTGTGCGAAGACATGCCCCATGCAGCTTGCCCCCTCGGAGATGAAAAAGGGTGAAACCATGAGCTTCAAGGGCGATTGCCTTAAGTGCGGGCTCTGTGTGAAAGGTTGTCCGAAAGGGGCGCTCAGCTTCCCCTGAAAACCATCTGTTCCATTCATTGACAAAGTCCCCCAATTACTGTAATATTTGTGGTAATTTACTAAATTTTCTGTGTATTTGGATGAATACCGTACGCGATCTCATGACACAAGAATGCCGGGGAGATTCCAGGGTAGAGGTCAATAACCGTAAATGCCGCAGGTGTTTTTACTGCGTCCAGCTCTGTCCCGCAAAGGCCATTAAACTCGAGAAGGAATCAATACGCATCATCCCGGACCGGTGCATACTCTGCGGCAACTGCATTACGGGGTGTCCGCACCGGGCGATGACGTATCAAAGCGACGCAAATGTCGTCAGGGATTTGATCAAGGAAAACGAAAACGTTGTGGCCTGCATCGATCCCGCCTTCCCGGCGGTGCTTGACAACGTAACCCCCTGGGGTTTCAGCTATGCCTTGAAGGCGCTGGGGTTCAAAGAGGTGTGGGAAGGCGCCGTAGGCACCGAGCTCATAAGCGGGGCGTACCGAAAGCTTCTCGCGAGTGACCTGGAAAAACCCGTTATATCCTCTTTCTGCCCCGTCATCGTCTCCTATATCGAGAAATACCTTCCCCAGCTTATCGACAACCTTGCACCTATCGTGTCCCCCATGGTGGCGGCGGGAAGGGCCATCAAAAAGGCGAAAGGCGCCGGCTGGCGGGTTGTCTATATTGCCCCGTGCCTGGCCCGGATCGGTGAAATGGACCACGAGGAGACCTCGGATGCCATCGATCACGTCATCACCTTTCGCGACATAAGGTTCATGTTCGCCGAGGCGGGGATTAACCCGAGGCACGTCGACGAGGCGCCCTTTGACGGGGCCGCATCGGCACTGGGCAGGATCGTTCCCGTCATCGGAGGGCTGAACCGGAGCCTGGGGCACAGCTTTGACGTCCTTGTTGGCGAAGTAAGCGTCGCCTACGGGCGAAGACGTGTCATAGCCGCCTTGAACCAGCTTGCGAAAGGGTCCATACAGGCGAAATTTCTCGATCTTGTCTTCTGTGACGGTTGCGTGGATGGTCCTTTTGTCGAGCGGGAGCTCTCGGTCGTGGGACGCAGGCAGATCGTATCGCGGTACGCCAAATCGCAGTTCAATCCCCTGTCGGCCTCGATGCTGCAAAAGACCTTGAGAGACTTCGCCGATATAGACATCAGGCGAACCCACCAGCCGGGTGTTCAGAAACTCCCCGATCCGACGGAAGAGCAGATACGCGCGGTCCTCAAGAAGATAAACAAGCTTCCCCCGCACAACAACCTCGATTGCCGTTCCTGCGGCTACAATACCTGCCGGGAAAAGGCCGTTGCGGTCGTGCAGGGCATATCGGAGGCCGAATACTGCCTGCCGTACCTCCTGGAAGACTCCAAACGCATCTACCAGCAGCTTGAAAAGTCACACAAGGAACTGCAGCAGTCCCACCAGGAGTTGGAGCAGGCGCAGTTCCAGCTCATAAGAACGGAAAAGCTGGCCGCCCTCGGGCAGCTTGCGGCCGGAGTAGCCCACGAGATAAACAACCCTCTGGGAACGATCACCATTTATGCCCATATCCTGGCGAGGTCCCTCGAGGCCGATGATCCGAGAAAGGAAGATATCGACCTTATCATAACCGAGGCCGACAGGACAAAGGCCATTGTCCAGGGGCTTTTAAGCTTCGCCCGGGAGACAAAGCTCAAACCCGGAGAGACCAACATCAACGACCTTATCGAGGAAACCCTGAGCCTTCTCGTGAACCAGGTGCTCTTTCAAAACATCAAGATCAAGAAGACCCCGGGGGACGACATCCCCATGCTTTTCGCCGATGCGACGCAGCTCAAGCAGGTCTTTCTGAATATCATGCTCAACGCGGCACAGGCGATGGAAGGCAAAGGGTCTCTCACGATCACGACGGCGCACGACGCCGGTGTCATCAGCGTAAAGATCCGCGACACGGGACCGGGAATCCCGCCGGAGAATATCGGCAAGCTCTTCAACCCCTTCTTTACGACCAAGGAGAAGGGTACGGGGCTCGGGCTCGCAATCTCCTACGGCATCGTCGAGCGCCATTCCGGACAGATCGACGTTGAGACCGAACTGGGAAAGGGAAGCACATTCATCATTACCCTGCCCGTCAATGTGGACGGTACGGGTATACTATCGCAGGCCAAAGGATTAGCGGCAAATCAAAATATAAATACAGGGAGAAGGAACCATGGCACAAAAAAGAATTCTAATCATTGATGACGACGTCGACTTCGTTGATCTCAACAGGGCTGTCCTTGAGAACAACGGGTTCGAGGTCGAAACGGCATTCTCGGCTCGCGAGGGAATGGACAAGGTTCAGTTCGAAGTCCCGGACCTCATCCTCCTCGACCTCATGCTCGAGAAACACGACACGGGTTTCAGCTTTGCCAAGGCGATCAAGGCCGATCCCCGCTACAAACAGATCCCCATCCTGATGATCTCCGCCGTTGCCGGTGAGACGGGATATGATTTTTCGCAGGATCAGGATGGCTACTGGATGAAGACGGACGATTTCGTCGCAAAACCGGTTGAGCCGGAAGAACTGGTAAAAAGAATAAACGCCCTCATCGAAAGGGCGAAATAGGGGTAGCCTTCGGGAATGGCAATGGCCGAACCTGTCAACATCCTTGTTGTCGACGATGAAAAAGGTATCCGTGAAGGGTGCCGGAGGATTCTCATATCCGAGGGGTACAGCGTCGATGTCGCCGAAAACGGCAAACTCGCGCTGGAGATGGTCAAGGGAAAACCCTACGATCTTATCCTTGTCGACCTCATGATGCCCGTCATGGGCGGACTTGAGCTGATGGAACATGTGCGGCAGATCGATCCGGGCATCATCCTGGTGGTCATTACCGGGTTCGCCACGGTGGAGACGGCTGTTGACGCGATGAAACACGGCGCCTACGATTACATACCCAAGCCCTTCAATCCGGACCAGCTTCTGGCGGTCCTGGGCAGGGGCCTCGACAAGCGGCGGCTCACCATTGAAAAAGAAAAGCTGCGCGAAGAAAGGGATCAGCGACTCCTCGAGGTGGCAAGCGAGAAATCGAAGCTGCATACCATCGTTAACTCGATGGCCGACGGCATCCTCGTCATAAACCGCGAACACCAGCTTGTCCTGTGGAACCCGGCGGTAGTCAAGATGCTCAACGTAACGGGCAGGGTCGACGATTCCGGGGTCGGGATGGACTTCCAGAAGGCGCTGAAACAGCAAGATCTGATCGATGTTATCAACAAGGCGTTCTCTCCTGATTTTTCCCAGTACACGATCATCTCGGAAGAGGTGGTATTGGCCGGGGAGGTGCCGAAGACCTTGATGGTCATAGTGGCGGGAGTACGTGATGAAAAAGGCGAGAATCTGGGCGTCGTTTGCACATTTCGCGATATCTCGGGCCTCAAGGAGGTCGAAGAAATAAAATCGCAGTTCGTGAGGATGGTGGCGCACGAGATTCGGGCGCCGCTGGGTGCCATTGAGGGGTATCTCAACGCCTATCTCACGGGTGTTGCGGGCACGGACCCGCAATTCAACCGCCAGATGCTGGAGCGGGCAAAGTTGAGGGCGCATTCTCTCATGGACCTCGTCAACGACCTCCTGCTCTTCGCAAAACTGGAATCGAAAAAAGTAGTAAGGAAAAAAGAGTTCCTCGACATGACGGAGATTATCGAAGGCACCGTCGACCTCTTCAAGGTTCAGGGTTCGACAAAGGACGTTTCATTTTTTGTCGATATACCCGAAAAACTGCCCCTCATCGAAGCCGACAAGGCCGAGATGGAACAGCTGCTCACGAACCTCGTGTCCAATGCCATGAAGTACAATGTCAAGAACGGCAAGGTTACGGTCAGGGCGGGAGCGGAGGCTCACTATCTCAGTATAAGCGTGAGCGATACCGGTATCGGCATTGACGAGGTGTCCCTCCCCAACATTTTCGATGAGTTCTACCGGGTGCAGGGGCCCAACACACGCTATACCACAGGCACGGGATTGGGGCTTTCCATAGTAAAAAGGATCGTGGAATCCCATTTCGGGCGTATAGAGGTCGAGAGCAAAGTCGGGCAGGGAACGGTGTTTACCGTCAAGTTGCCTCTGAAACAGATGAACGAAAAGTAATTATTTTGATAGATTAAACTTTTAAAAAGGAGACGTCATGGCTACCAAGAAAACAACGAAAATCAACCAGATCGTGGAGAAGAAAATTCTGGCTCCTTCGATCACCATGTACAAGCTTTATGTTCCTGACATTGCCAGGAAGGTGAAGGCCGGACAGTTTGTCGTCGTCCGCGGCAATGACATGGGCGAGCGCATCCCCCTCACCGTTGCGGATTATGACAGCAAGAAGGGCACCATCACCATTATATTTCAGGAAGTCGGCACATCTACTCAGAAGCTCGCGAAGTTCGAGGCGGGCGACGCCCTTCTCGACGTCGTCGGTCCCCTGGGCAAACCGAGCCACATTGAGAAGTTCGGCACCGTTGTCTGCGTAGGCGGCGGCGTCGGCGTGGCCCCTGTTCTGCCGATAGCCAAGGCCCTCAAAGAGGCGGGCAATGAGGTCATATCCATCATCGGCGCCCGGTCGCAGGGCATGCTCATCCTCGAGGAAGAGATGAAGGCGGCGAGCACCACCGTGCACGTAACCACCGATGACGGCACCTATGGACACCATGGATTTGTCACCGACGTCCTGAAAAAGATCATCGAAGAGCGCGGCGCAAGCAATATAGCTCTCGTCGTGGGCATCGGCCCCGTCATCATGATGAAGGCCGTCACCGACGTGACCCGTCCCTTCAGCATCAAGACCGTCGTCAGCCTCAACACGATCATGGTCGACGGCACCGGTATGTGCGGCTGCTGCCGCGCCACCATCGCCGGCGAGACCAAGTTCGTCTGCGTCGACGGCCCCGAATTTGACGGCCACACCGTGGACTTTCCCGAACTGATGCTCCGCCAGAAGATGTACAACCGCGAAGAACGGCGCGCCCTCTGGGACCACAAGTGCAAGATCGACGCCCAGGAAAAGGCCGTCAAGAAGGCCCGTAAACGCGTGAAAATGCCGGAGCAGGCACCTAAGCAGAGAATCCAGAACTTTGCCGAAGTGGCCCTGGGATACACAAGAGAAAACGCCATGATGGAGGCCCAGCGCTGTCTCGGCTGCAAGAAACCGCCCTGCGTAGAGGGTTGCCCCGTCAACGTCCAGATCCCGCAGTTCATAGCGAAGATCAAGGAAGGCGATTTTATGGGCGCCATTCATACCATCAAGGAAACGAACACCCTTCCCGCCGTCTGCGGCAGGGTCTGTCCCCAGGAATCACAGTGCGAGTCGAAATGTATCCTCGGCAAGAAATCGGAGCCCGTCGCCATCGGCCGCCTCGAGAGATTTGCCGCAGACTATGAACTGGGCCTCGGCGATGTCCGTGTGCCTGCGATGCCTAAGAAGACGGGCAAGAAGGTTGCCATCATCGGCGCCGGCCCTTCCGGCCTCACCGTAGCGGGCGAGCTGACGAAGAAAGGCCACGAGTGCACCATTTACGAAGCGCTTCACAAGGCGGGCGGCGTGCTTGTTTACGGCATCCCCGAATTCCGTCTCCCCAAGGCGATAGTACAGCGCGAAGTTGACTACCTCGAGAAACTCGGCGCCAAGGTGAAGGTCGACTCCATTGTCGGCCAGACTGTCACCCTCGACGAGCTTTTCGCTCAGGGCTATGACGCTGCCTTCATCGGTACCGGCGCAGGCCTTCCCTACTTCCTTAACATCCCCGGAGAGAACCTGAACGGCGTTTACTCCGCCAACGAGTTCCTGACGAGGGCAAACCTCATGAAGGCGTATCTCTTCCCCGAATACGACACGCCCATCAGGGTTGGCTCGAAAGTGGCGGTTATCGGTGGCGGCAACGTGGCCATGGACTCCGCCAGGGTCTCGAAGCGCCTCGGCGCTGATGTGTACCTCGTCTATCGCCGCAGCCGCGAAGAAATGCCCGCCCGTGCGGAAGAAGCACACCACGCGGAGGAAGAGGGTATTGATTTCAGGCTGCTCACCAACCCCATCAGGGTAGTTGGCGACGATGCGGGCTGGGTGAAGGGGCTTGAATGCGTGAAGATGGAACTCGGCGAGCCCGATGCGTCAGGCAGGAGGAGACCCGTCGAGATTAAGGGCTCCAATTTCGTCCTCGATGTGGACGTCGTCATCGTCGCCATCGGCCAGGGCCCGAACCCCATCCTCACGTCAACCACACCGGACCTGGAACTCAAGAAATCAGGAAACATCGTGGCGAATGAGGAAACAGGACAGACGAGCCGCGAGGGCGTATTCGCCGGCGGCGACATCGTGACCGGCGCCGCAACCGTTATCCTCGCCATGGGCGCAGGACGCAAGGCGGCAAAGGCAATAGACGAATACCTTCAGACAAAGAAATAAACAGAAACGGTGAAAGTGAAAAGGCGGGGTCTGGTTACCCCGCCTTTTTTTTGTGCCGGTCTAAGATCAGGTTCAGAACCCGGGATGAAAGGTTCGGAGGCAAGCCAAGACGCGGAGGTCTTTGAACCGGAACCGGCAGTTTGAGGTTGGGTAGTGTAAGAAACGGATCTTTTCAATCGCCTGGAATTTCCGCAAGCGGTCTTTTTGCAGCCCCCCCGACCGTTTGCTTTTGACGCTGCGTATCATATGACGTTGATTCTAAAGGTTCAAAGAAAATGAGAAAAGCCCGGGAGGACGAAACGACCTAATGGTGTGACCGATCATCAATATTGTTTCTTCATCGAGATGGTGGGAACGAAAGCCCCTTCTTCACTTTGGGGATATCTGATCTCGAAATACCGTTCTTCTATTTGCGCCGCAACGGCATCGGGATTATCCGGAAAATGATCGGGGCAGATCAGACAGACTCTCCCCGTACTTGTGTTTATGAAAGTTGACGCTATACTTGATATATGAACCTTCGGCCCGTTTAAGACCAGTGCGGCTCTTATCACTCCTGCATCCGGTTTGCCTGGGTCAGATAGGAAAGGGTGATGAGAAATGTGGAGGCAGGTAAACACGTCCCCCACTGAAGATTCCACTGGTTTTCCGGACTTCCAGCCATTAAAACCGCTGCATCTCCTTCCGGCGATCAATGTGCTCAAGCCATTCAAACGACTTCACCCGTGTTCGTGAGGAGGTTTTCGTGCGTGATGTGATCCAGAAGATCGTGGCAACCGAGGCCGAGGCAAAGGGTGCCGTTGAAGAGGCCAGGGCGGAGGCCGACCGCATTCTGTCGGAGGCACGGAGGAAGGCCCGGGATATAGCCGCTCAGGCGAATGTGGAGGCCAACGCTGAGGCCGAGTGTATCGTGGCGACCGCCGTCGAGGCGGCCGAGAAGGAAAAAGAGGAAAGACTGGTCCGGGCCGCCGCAAAGATCAACAAGCAGACAGGAATTGACGAGGCTGGCAGAAGACGTGTCGTTGAAAAGGTTGTCCGTTGCATATGCAAGCCGTGACAGTGCCTTAAGGAGGCCAATGACAGGGAACCTTGACTATCTTGTCGCCCGCCTTCATGGCAGGCGCAGTTCGATGTTTGAAGGGGAGAGACTCGACGCCCTTTCCCGCATCGGGAACCTTCAGGAATTCATGCGGGCCGTCTTTCCCGAGCGTGAGTTCCGGGGGACCACAGATTTTCAACGACAACTTATCGAGGAGCTTGCAAGCGAGTTCTCCAGCCTTCCCGGCCACCTGGACCGGGCCGAGGCGCACCTGATCGACTGGATGCCCGCCCGCCTCGAGGCCGAAAACATCAAAGTGCTCCTCAGGGCATCCATTACAAAAACCCCCCTTGAAGAGGTGAAGGCACGTCTCGTTCCCCTGCCGGGGCAGACGTCGGCAGTGGTCGAATCGCTGGTGAAAGCGGGGTCGCTGACCGACTTTACGACACTGCTCCCCTTCGGACCCCTGCGCAAGGGCCTCGAGAACGCAATCAGGGACTACACGGAAGATGCACGGCCTTTCTTCCTGGAGGCGGCACTGGACAGCGGCTATCTGAGCGAGCTTTTGGCGCGGTTCGCGCTGCTTTCCGCCAAGGATCGGGACGAGACGGAAGCGGTCATATGCCAGGAGGCGGACATCTTCCATCTTGTGCTTGTCCTGCGGGGAAGATTCAACTACGGTCTGACCGCGGACCAGTTGCTGCCCTTCCATGTCCCGGGGACCCGGATATCCCGTACCACCTTCACCGCCATGCTCAATGACCACGACCCGTGGATCGCTGTAGGCCGGGCCGTCATGCGTGCAATCGACCCGCTGCCCCTGGAGGGCGGGCCCGGTGAGTCATCTTCAACCATTCAGATATCCCTCATGGAGAATCTGGCATGGCGGCGCTATTACCGCCTTGCAAACACCGCCTTCCGGCGAAGCCATACGGGTTTCGGGGTAGTCGTCGGGTACGTAGCTATCCGTCGCCTGGAGGTGGCGAATCTCATCACGATCTCCGAGGGTGTTCGCAGGTGTATCGGCGAGGATGTCATACGGGCGCGTATGATCCCGCGCGTGGAGATGGAGGCGTCCCATGTTTAAACCCACCCCGATGATGCGGATGAGTGCCATAATCCTGGAAAAGGACGAACGGGAGGTGCTTCAGACTCTTGGCCGCCTGGGGGTGGTACAATTAACACGTCTGCCTCCGGGACAGGAATCGGCAGCCATGGGAGTTCGCGACCTCAGCGCCGAAATAACGCGCTATGAGCGTTTCCGGGTGCGCATCGAAGAGATCCGGCGCCTCGTCGAAGTCCCCATGCCTGCTGGCGGAGAACCCCCTGCCGGATTGGATCTCGCCGGGATAGATGAGAGGCTGCGCTCCATGGAAGAACACATCGACGAGGTGTCCGATCTTCGAAGGGCCTACAGGCAGCGGCAAAGGGAATTGATTGCGCTGCGCGACCAGGTGTCGGATTACCGCGGGCTCGATGTGCCGCTGGACAGCCCCGATCATTTTTCGTTCCTTCATTTTGTAACGGGGAGCCTCCCGGAGAAGAACTTCGAAAGCCTTCGGGCCGAACTTGGCAACAAGGTGGCCCTCGTGGCGCTTGAAGGAAAAAAAGGCCGGATGCCGGTGCTCGCAATGACGACCCGTCAGGGTTCCGAATCCCTCGAACAGGCGCTGCAAAAGGCGGGCTTTCAGCGTGAGACTCTTCCCGAAGCTGAAGGAACAACAACGGACGCGCTGTGCGCGGAAAAGGAGAAGGAACACCAGCGCCTTGAAACGGAACTGGAGAGGCTCGATATGCGGATACGGTCGCTTGCCGACGAATTCGCGCCGTACCTCACCGCCATGGAAACCATGATCGGGATGGAACTCGGCCTGGCGAGGGCGCAGCAGGGCCTCAGCCGCACCGAGGCCACCTCGCTGATAGCGGGATGGGTGCCGGCGCAGGAGGTGCCGGGCGTCAGCGAGCACCTGAAGGCGATCACCCGCGGCCGCTGTGCCATTGAGGTTTCCGCTCCGGCCAATCCGACGGGGGAAGAGGTTCCGACACTCCTTGCCCATTCGGCCCTGCTGCGTCCCTTCGGCATGCTTATGTCCTCATACGGTGTCCCCAATTACCGGGAACTGGAACCCACGATCTTCGTCGCCGTCAGCTACGTGCTCATGTTCGGTATGATGTTCGGAGATTGGGGTCAGGGCGCCCTTTTGGCTGCCCTGGGAATAGCGGCGCTCTTTCGGGGAAAGACGGAGAAGGCCCGCGATATCGGTGTGCTCCTGTGCTCCTTCGGGTTGTCGAGCATGATTTTCGGGGTGATCTATGGGAGCTGTTTCGGCATTGAGGCCCTCAAGAAATATGCCCTCTGGCATGATCCCCTGGAGGGCGACCCCATGGGTCTCATGTACGGCGCCATCGCCGTCGGAATTGTCATGATCAGTCTGGGCATGATACTGAATGTCATCAACCGCTTCCGGCGAGGAGACGTCATAGGCGGCTTCCTCGACAAATTCGGGGTGTCCGGGATTGTCTTCTACTGGGGTGTGCTGGCGCTGATCCTCGGTAAAGATGCAATTACGTCGCGGGGGTTCATGGGTCCGGCGCTGATCCTTTTTCTGGTGATGCCGACACTGTGCTGGATGGCAAAAGAACCCCTTGAGTATTTCCTCCATCGATCGGGGGAGCACGGCACGCTGGGCATCGCTATTACGGAATCACTCGTGGGGGCGTTCGAGGCGTTCCTGAGCTATCTTGCCAACACGATAAGCTTTGTGCGTCTCGGGGCCTACGCGATGAGCCATGCCGCACTTCTCTTCGCGGCCTTCATGCTTGCCGAGCAGGTGAGACATCTTCCTTACGGGGGCACTGTGGGAAGCGTCATCATCATTGTACTTGGAAACCTGGTTGCCGTTGTCCTGGAGGGGATCATTGCATCGGTACAGGCCCTGCGTCTCGAATATTATGA
>DNYO01000232.1 GCA_003506795.1 Deltaproteobacteria bacterium | reverse complement strand
TGGCCGCCGGCCACAGATCGCTTATCGTATCGAGTCCCTCGTCGCCCGTTCTCGTCTTTACGACGACCCTTCCGTTATGTTTCGTCGAGCGGAGGATATATACGACCTCGAACCTCGGTTCTTCGCCCATGTAGTCCACTGCGAAAAGATCGACAAGCATATTGAAGGAGAGATCGCGGTCGTACTTGAGATGATCGAGGGCCTCATGTATGCTGTCCTTCTCCACCATTGCGCTCGGCTCTCCGGGCGGCGTCGGTACGATCTTCACTCCTGATAATTTGCCGGAGAGTATTTTCAAAAATTCGCTGTTATCGCTCATGCGCTCTTCTTCCCGGGTAACGATATCAAGGGTCTGTCTTTAATGGTCTCTTTCTGTATCTTCTTCTGAAGTTCGATGATGCCCTTCAGGAGGGCCTCCGGCCGCGGAGGGCATCCGGGGATGTACACATCCACGGGGATTATCTGGTCAACGCCCTGCACCACACTGTAAGATTTAAAGATGCCTCCCGAAGACGCGCAGGCGCCATACGCTATGACCCATTTGGGGTTCGGCATCTGTTCGTAGATTCTCCGTACAATGGGGGCCATTTTCTTTGTCAGAGTTCCTGCCACTATCATGAGATCCGACTGCCTTGGCGACGGACGGAAAACCTCTGCGCCGAATCGGGCGATATCGTATTCCGCCGAGCTTGCCACCATCATCTCGAGGGCACAGCAGGCAAGACCGAATGTGACAGGGAAGAGAGAATTTTTCCTGGACCAATTTATGATCCAGTCGAGGGACGTTACCAATACGTTTTTTTCTACTCCCATTCCAACGCACCTTTTTTCCAGATGTAGATGTATCCTATAAAGAGGATGAACACGAAGACCAGCATCTCTATGAACCCGAAAAGCCCCAGGCGACGGGAAATGACGGCCCAGGGATAGAGGAAGATAATTTCGATGTCGAAGACGAGGAAGAGCATGGCCACGATATAATACCGAATGGTCATCATCCTGCGAGTGGGGCCGATTGTCGTCATGCCGCATTCATAGGGTGCAAGTTTTGCTCTGCTTTTGGTCCTGTGCCCAAGAAAGTGCGAAGCACCGATTATGACAGCCGCGATAATCCCGGCAAGGCACATCATGACAAAGATTGCTACGTACTCGAGCATGTCTCAGATCCTCTTTGAAGTATGGTGCAATAAAACTTAAAGGCAGAATATGAAACTATTCGGTCACACTTTGTTCACAATTTCACAATGCGCAAACTTTACTTAATTGTGAAAGATTTGTCAATCATAAAAATTGATTTATTTGCTTTTTCTTTCGGGAGCTAATTGCCTCCCGCCAAAAAGATTGTTATTGATTATGGGTAATAATATTAAGATGTTGCAAGGTGATGCGCCGGATCTATTGGACGGCGATATAATCGTAAGTTTTCATTTTCCTTATAAAAATATCTCTCTTTTCCACCGGGACACAGATGTGGTAGAGGCCTTTCGGAAGCTTGTATTTTCTGAGATGGAGGTTGTTGATCCTGAACGTCCTGTATGGCAGATCCATCGCCTTGGCCAGTATGTATGAAGGAAACTCCCGGCTCGCCTCAATGGTCACCTCAGACAGGACGGCGGGCCGGTAAAGGTCCTTGTCGTCAATCCTTATCCCGTATCGCTCCCGGTTGGAGATGATCTCCTTCAGTGCAAGGATCCTGAAGACGTAACGCTCCGTCTCTTCGGGCAGGTACATGTCAAAAAAATCCCGGGTGGCCTGGTTCTCGATCACCTCTCGTACGCGCCCCGGACCTGCATTATAACCGGACATGGCTAGAAACCAGTCATTGAATTCGCCGTTAAGTCTTTTCAGATGTGTCAGGGCCGAACGGGTGGCTTTTTTCATATTGAACCGCTCGTCGATATGTTCGTTGACGAGAAGTCCTTCGCGTTTGCCCGTTTCCTTTATGAACTGCCACATTCCGGCCGCGTTGGCCCGCGAGACAGCCCTGGGATTGAGGTAGCTTTCGGTAACCGCAAGATAGATGAGATCCGACGGCACAGCCAGACGTTGAACTTCCTCAGCCATCATGGGCAGGTATTTGTAGTATCGTTTGATGACAATTGTGATCAGTCCTTTGTTTTCCAGCAGCTGAAATAATTCGCGCTCAAAGCGTTCCCGGACATCGCCCCTGTAAATGGGAATCTTTTTGTCGCAGAGCATCAGATTGTCCGGTAATGCGTCGAGATTAAAAAGATCTGCCTGCCGCTGGAGTCTCATGACGTCTTTCTCAAGGTCCCCCAACCGTTTTTCTACCGGTGTGCCGTTCTTTCTGGAGACGCCCTGGGCAGACAGGGCCGGTGTGTCAAGAATCAAGGCCGCCAGGATAAAACAGTGCAGCAGGGAAACAGACACAAAAAGACGTACCCCGCATCCCATGGCGGGCCGGGACTTCATCCGCCGGTGTTTCACGACTCATCCCTCACCATCTTCGTCAGGATACTGATCCTGTTTCCCATGCGCTCGATCATTCGTTTCATCTCCACCTGGATAGCGGCGAGATTATCATATTTCTTTTTATAGATCGCCTCGAACTCCCTCTTCCAGTGGTCTACGATCTCGATCTCCTTCTTGTTCGCCTCAATGTCAAATTTTTTCCGGAGTTCCCGCATCATTTTCTCGTTAATCTCCATAGGTCTCCCTCTCCTTCTTGTTTACGATATACCGGTACACAAGGATAAACAGCACAACGAGACTGAGGACCACCGGCACGATTATAGTTTCGTACTTCTTGATGTCGTCCAGAAAGACAAAAACGACGCTGCCGAAGAGGTATCCGACAAGTCCCACAAGTATGCTCCAGCAGACCGAATTGAGTACGCTGAACATCAGGAACCTGCCCACCTTCATGTTTGTGCACCCGAGGAGAATCAGGACCACGGCCCTGATGCCGACAAGGAACCGAATGATAAATATGATGAAATTTCCGTAGCGTTTGATCACCTTGTTGGCGAGCGGTACCTTGTTTCTGATAAACTCGAAGCGATCGGTGATGGATCTTCCGAAAGACCTCCCTATGGCGAAAAAAGTGCAATCTCCCGCCAGCGTTCCCGCGAAGGCATAGAACATGACCATCAGAATATTCATGTATCCCAGCCTGGAGAAGATTCCGCCTAAAAGGACCGTCGTCTCTCCTTCAAGGAAGGTGCCGACGAATATCCCGATATAACCATATTTTGCAATGTATGCTTCCATAGTCTGAGCAATCCGTTGCGCCGATGCTGGTTGCGATTCCCCACCGGACTGATCGAGAGCCTCATGTCCTCCTTTTGGTCTTTCATTCTATATAGATTATGGTCGAATGGTCAACGACATTTCGCTGTATGCACTCTGCCGCTGATGTACCGCACGCTTCCAAAGACCCCGGCTCAGGGATTTTTCGCTTTCTGCTTTTCAACCATTTTCACGAGAAGTATGCCTATTTCGTAAAAGACATACATCGGTACAGCGAGGAGCCCGAGGTTGTACACATCCGGCGTAGGCGTGATGAGCGCCGAAGCGACAACAATGCCTAAAATGGCGTAGCGCCTCGTCTTGACGAGCATATTTGCCTTGACGATACCCAGCTTACCGAGCGCCAGCAAGATCAGCGGTACCTCGAAGGTAACTCCAAAGGCGAAGATCATGGCCGTCGAGAAAAGAAGATAGCGCTCAACTGATATCATTGCCTTGAGGGTCGGGCTCTCGTAACCGGCCACCAGGAAACTGACACCCGACGGAAGCACTATCTTGAAACAGAACAGGCTGCCCCCATAAAAGAGAAGTATGGCCGCAAAGACCAGGAGATAACCATAGATGGGCTTGATTTTATACAGGCCTTTCATTTCATGCCAGGCGAGATATATGATGACCGGGAGAGCGAAGAAGATACCTGCAAAGAGGGCAAGCTGGACGGTGGCGAGAAAAACCTCCTGAATGGTCAGATAATAGACCTTTATTCCCGTCGCCTTCACCAGGAGGAGAAGCATCTCTTTTGAATAGATGAAGCTCGCTATCCCGGCCGCCACTATGAAGGCCAGGGATTTGAGGATAACTTTCCTGACGCCCGTCAGGCCGGCTATTATATTTTCCCGTTCCATAAGATTCCGCTTCGGGAGGTCCCCAGGGAAATAACGTATTTCAGTGCGTCATCGGTCGGCATATCGAGGAAAACAAGGTCGTCCTCCCTGACCAATATGATATATCCCGATGTAGGGTTGGGCGTCGTCGGTACAAAAACGGAACAATGCTGCAGCCCCTTTATTTCCACCCTGTTCGTGACAAGCCCGATCGCATACCTGCCCTGAAAAGGAAACTCAAGGAGGACCACCTCCTTGAAGGACTTGATCTTGTCCGAAGAGAATGCCTCGGTCATGTCCTTGACCGACCCGTAGATGCTCTTGACGATGGGGATCCTCCGTACTATTTGCTCCCCGCGCGAAAAGACCGTCTTTCCAAAATAGTTCGAAACAAAAAGGCCGGTGAGATATGTGATGACGACAAAGATTATGCACGCCATTCCGGTAATATAGACCTCGCGCTGGAATACCTGAAAGAAGATATTTTTGAGCGCCGGCCCGATGAAGTTCTCGATAAAGGAAACGATGAGGTAAGCGATATATACGGTGACTATGAGAGGAATCAGCACCAGAAG
>DNYO01000089.1 GCA_003506795.1 Deltaproteobacteria bacterium | reverse complement strand
AATCGCGTCTTTTTACTTTGCCGCCTTTTTCTTTTCTAGTTCACGGATACGTTCACTGATCTGCTCCATCTGTCGCTTCAATGTTTCCAGTTCGTCCCCGCCGGCTTCCTGCATGTCCCGCACACCAGCCGTTTGCCGGCCGGCGAAACCATCGCCCATGCCGCCACGTCCCATACCCGTACCACGCCCCATACCCATACCACGCCCCATGCCACCACCGCGTCCCATACCGCGCCCAATACCCGGGGGAGACCCGACACCGGCGCTCATTCCGGGGCCCGCCTGTCCCGGATAAGTTTGGCCCGTTCCATAGTGGTCGGCCACATTGGGACCGCCCGCCGCTGAGAAGCTACCTTTCCGGAATTGATTGATCACATCCCGTACACCTCCGCCACAACCCGTGACAACCTCGATCCCCGCCGCCGTGAGAACCTGGTAAGCGTTGGGCCCGCAGGCACCGGTGAAAACATGCGTCACTCCCTTCGCAGCGATCATCTGAGCCGACTGGATTCCTGCACCGCCGCCCAGCGCCGCGTTCTGGTTCTCGACGGCCTCAAAACTGAGATCGTCAGTATTGATGATCAGAAAATACTGACACCTTCCAAACCGCCCGTTGATCCTTGCGTCAAGCGACGGCCCTTCTGATGTAACTGCAATAAGCATGATAAACCTCCATGGTTATACCTTCCGGGCCAGAACATGGGGGCAACGATCATCCACGTGAGCCGTTGCCCCATCCGTTCCGCTCCCGGCCTTCAACCTGCAGGGGCACCTGCTTGCTTTTCCTCGAGCTCTTTTAGCTGCATACGGATGCCTTCCAGGGCGTCTTCCAGATATTCCGCCTGGGCTCTCAACGCATCCAGTTCCTGCCTGGTCGTGGCTGTCGTCGGTGCATAATATGGTCCGCCGTAAGCAAAGGAATTACCCCCTGCCGGCATTCCATAAAACACATTCCTGAAACCTCGACCGCCACCTCCACGGCCTCTACCCCAGGCCCGGCATCCTCTTCCCGCTGCAAGGTTTGTATATCCGGGGAATCCCAGGCCCGTACAAAAGCCTGCCGCGCGTCCCGTCATGGGACCAAATCCGTAAGGTCCTGTTCTGTCTCCACCTGGCATGTTCCTTACCTCCTTTCGTTGATATCGACCAAATAGTCTCGCCGCCGCTTGAAATTACTTCTAATCGCTAACCCGCCGGTCTACGGTCGAATTCAGCTTTGCTTAAGTGCCGCGAATTCCCTCTCGATACCGTACTCTTCGACGTTTCGTACACACTGGGCACCGACATCTATCTTTTCGGGCATCCCGAAGGTCTTGCCGGGTTCAACCGGGGTTTCTGCTTTTTTCAATTCCCGAATTCTCTCGGGATCGAAAGAGCTGCCCCTGTACGCAGCAGAATAGCAAAGGTAATAGTGTCGGCCACGATATACCGCACATTCTTTACACGCGTTCCCGGAAAATGGACATACTATTTTATGCTTGGCCATACTGACACCTCCCTGTGGTAAAATTTGCAAACTCTGGAACAACAAATCCCGCGCAAGAACCTGTCGCGCGTCCCCTCATAGGACCGAATCCGCGAGGTCCTGTTCCATCTCCATCTGGCATGATCGTTACCTCCTTTCTCTTATTCTGGTCAATAGCTTACCGCCCCTTGAGGCCTCTTCCCCGACGGTGCTGAAACCGGCGGCCCTGACGTCGCCCGAAACAACCGGGCATAAGGAAACCGCCGTCCGTCAACCTGCCCTGCAGAAAGGCGCCAATTACGGTTTCGAGATCGCCGCATATGAAAGGGAGGACCCGGATCCCCACACTGATCAGGGCTGTTTCGAAAACGTGGGAAACGGCGCCGCATATCAACACTTCGACACCTGTTCCCGCCACCTCTCTGGCCCTTCCGAAGGGGTCCCTGCACTTAAGGGCTACCGTCTCCCTCCGCACCTCGGTGCCGCCGTCAATCTCAACCACGCAGAGTCTGTCCGACACGTCAAAGACGGGCGACACATTGCCTTGCCAGTTTGCTACTGCTATGATCATGAACACCATAAGTGCAACATCTATACCACCTTTGATATGATACGACAGATCCAGTATTGACAAAGTTCAACGCCACGACCAGGGTCGGGGACATTGACGATAATAGAGCATTATGCAATACTTCTATATGTCGACAGTTGCAATTCGCACTATTACTGTTCAGATTGTCCGGAGCCCGGTATGAAGGACAGGCTTGCCTCCGACGAGCGGGACGTTATACTGGATTCCATAAACGAAGGTGTTTTTACCGTAAACCTTGATTGGCGGATCACTTCCTTCAATCAAGCCGCCGAGCACATCACAGGGGTTTCCAGAGAGGATAGTGTAGGACGCCTTTGTTCCGAGGTGTTCCACGCGAATGTATGCGAGAACGAGTGCTCGCTGAGAAGGACCTTCGAGACAGGAAAACCCGTGGTGAACGCAACGGCCCACATCGTCAACAACAATGGCTTCACGGTCCCCATCCGTATCTCCACGGCGATCCTGAAGGACAAGGACGGCAATGTTATAGGCGGCGTTGAAACCTTCCAGGACTTGAGCCAGGTGGAGCAATTGCGCAAGGAACTGCACAGCCGCCACACCTTTGAGGACATCGTGGGAAGAAGCCCCGCGATGATACGTCTCTTCGAGATGCTTCCCCTCATCGCCGGGAGTTCAAGCACGGTGTTGATCGAAGGGCCAAGCGGTACGGGAAAGGAGCTTTTTGCCCGGGCCCTGCACAACCTCTCTCCGAGAAGAAAGAAACGTTTTGTGGCCGTCAACTGTGCCGCCCTCCCCGACACGCTCCTTGAAAGCGAATTCTTCGGACACAAGGCCGGCGCCTTCACCGATGCAAAGAAGGACAAACCGGGACGTTTTGCACTGGCCCAGGGAGGCACCATATTTCTCGATGAGATCGGAGATATATCCCCGGCCTTACAGGTGCGCCTCCTGCGTGTTCTCCAGGAGCGCGTGGTCGAACCCCTCGGCTCCACGGAACCTGTAAAGGTCGATGTCCGTGTGATCGCCGCCACAAACAAAGATCTGGGCAGCCTTGTCAGGGAGGGCACGTTCAGGGAAGACCTCTACTACCGGATCCGCGTCATCCACCTCACGCTGCCGGCCCTCAAGGACCGCAAAGAGGACATTCCTCTTCTCGTGGACCATATCATAGCCCGGTACAACCGTCTTCAGGGAAAGAACATTGCCGGCGTCTCATACGAGGCATCGACGCGGCTTATGGGATACAACTTTCCCGGAAATATTCGCGAATTGGAGAACATCATCGAACAGGCCTTTGTCCTGTGCGGCGGGGATGTCATAGAACTCCACCACCTCCCCCCCGAGCTTCGGCCGGCCCTGATCTCCCCGGCGGGAGACAGCGGTCTCACGAGCCTCAAGGCCATGGAGAGACACCTCATCGTGGAGACCTTGCGCCGCTACGGTGGAAACAGGAAACGCGCTGCCCGCGACCTCGGCATCGACGCAAGCACGCTATATCGAAAGATCAGGGACCTCAAGATCGAAACACCTCAAAGCGATGGGCGGGGGCGACGCGGATAATCTTGCATATTGCACTAATGCTTCCGTCCTTACGCGGGCGCCGTGACCGCCCCGGTCTGCCCTCGTCGGCAACAAGACCTTTCGTATCGATATAGTACAGCATCTTATGCCCCGGAATCGTGAGTGGCACATGAATTGCTTTCAGTTCAGGTATGAGAACTTCTATCGATTGTATTCCCTGCTTTGTGAGACAGACCCTCGAGGCCGCACGGTCTGTATCAAATTACCCTTCCGTCCACGAAGGCATTCTGCGGGAAATACTCCGGTGTCTGGCAGGCATTGACCTCGACCGGCCGCCCCCTTTCGTGGGACAGATGATACACCGCAGGCTCAGGGAACTGACAGGGAATCCCGATCCATACAGGGATGCCAAGAGACGGCACAACCTTCTCGCCCTCCAGCTCCTGCCGGAACTCAGGGAGATAGTCCGCAAGAGCCCCGACCCCCTGAAGACTGCGGCCCTCCTCGCGATCACAGGGAATGTCATCGACCTCGGAGCAAACAGCGGCCTGACGGAGGATGAGGTACGTTCGAGCATAGCCCGGACCCTGTCCGAACCTTTCCACATCGACATCGAACGCCTCCGCAAGGAAATAAACAAGGCATCAAGCATCCTCTATCTCGCCGACAACGCCGGCGAGATCGTTTTCGACCGTCTCCTTATCGAAGAGATGCCCGTCGAACGCGTCATCGTCGCCGTTCGGGGTGCACCGGTCATCAATGATGCCGTCATGGACGATGCACGGGCAGCAGGTCTCCACGATCTGACAAGAGTGGTCAGCAACGGTTCCGACGCACCGGGAACAATCGTGGATGACTGCAGCCTGGAATTCCAGAGTTATTATAAGAACGCCGATCTGGTGATAGCAAAGGGTCAGGGCAACTACGAGACCTTGAGCGATGGGGAGAGGAATATATTCTTTCTCTTCAGGATCAAATGTGCGACGGTGGCCTCACACACGGGGTTCGAACCGGGAACAAATGTGCTGACCGTAACCGCACGTTCGAGGTAATCGAGGGACAGATACTGACGTCTCGCCCGAAAAAAGAGGAGGAACAGACAATGCCGGACAACCTTGATAATTTCGTAAGAGAATTGCAGGACAGGATCTACGACGACACTCTCAGGGACTATGGACAAGAAGCCTTCGAAAGGTGGCTAAATCCGTCGTATATGCACGAGATGGAAAACTGCGATGCTCATGGCCGCATTACCGGACCATGCGGTGACACAATGGAGATCTTCCTGAGATTCCAGGATGGAAGGGTAAGCGACGCTTCCTTCACAACGGACGGCTGCGGACCGAGCATGATTTGTGGGTCTCTCGCCGCCGAACTCGCCATCGCAAAAGGACCGGACGAGATCAGGGAGATCACGGCCAAGACTATTCTCGATACCATTGGCGGCCTTCCCGAGGACGATGTGCATTGTGCCTTACTTGCGGCCAACACACTCCAGGTGGCCCTCAACAATTATGATCAATGAGAAAACGTCCTTCCCGGCATCACATCGAGAAAACTGTCCTCAGCGGCGTTTCCACCGAGGTTCCCTTTTTTCGAAGAAGGCTTTGATCCCTTCAGTGACGTCCTCTGTTGTGCAGAGGCGCGCGAGGGCGCCGGTCATGTGTTCAAAGGCCTTGTGGTACTCCATATCGGCGGCCGTGTAAAAGGCTCTCTTCGCGGTTTCCACGGCCAGGGGACTTTTTGAGGCCAACCGCGCCGCCCATTGCCCCGCTATCAGATCAAGCTCTTCCGTAGGGACAACACGGTTCACGAACCCCATTTGCATTGCTTCGCGGGCGTCTATCAGGTCGCCGTACAGCAAAAGCTCGAGTGCACGTTTTCTGCCGACGGAACGGGTAACGGGAACCACGGGCCCGATGCAGTTGAGCCCCACGTTGATCGCCGTCAGGCCGAAACGGGCGTTCTCCGACACGATCGCAAGGTCCGCGGCGGCCACAAGACCTGCTCCGATCGCGGCGGCGATCCCCTGCACCTGGGCGATCACGGGCTTTCTGAGATCGTTCATGGTCACCATCGGAGCGCCCATGAGCCCTATCCATTCGCTGTATTCCATGGCGGTCTTTCCAGGGAATTCGCTGACATCGATGCCGGCACAGAACGCCTTACCGGCGCCCTTCAGCACGATAACGCGGACATTGTCGTCGTTGTCAACAGCGTGAAGAGCACGGTCGAGTTCCTTCGCCATGGGGGTATTGAAGGTATTCAGGTTCTCGGGCCGGTTCAGTGTGATCTCGCAGATATGATCATCACCGATCTTCGTAAGAATGTGTTCGTTTTCCATGCGGTACTCCTTTCGGTTCGCTTACTGCCCTTGCTTTCTCGCATCCAACAAATGGGCTTACTGATTTCATCTGCTTTCGTCCTATATCTGACCGCCCGCGGCCTTGTTAAAACGTATCCGAAGGATACGAGTCGACCCGGATATGTCTCGGCATAACGAATATATATTCAGTACTAATTGAACTGTCAAGTTATTTATAAAAAGGAGAGTATAACGAAACTATTTTTTAATTCCCCTTGACAAGAAATCATTCTGAATATATATTCATTATGTAGCAAATATATTTCCGAGGAAGCGAGCATAGAATGCCACGGCCAACATGCAGAAAACGGATAGGATTTCAACCAAAGGCAGTGTTCTTTAAGCCAGCCGGAATCCCCCTGGGGGTCGTTCAGGAAATCGTGATCGGCCAGGATGAGGTGGAGGCAATGCGTCTGAAGAACCTCCTCGGGTTCCCCCAGGAGGAAGCAGCAAACCTGATGGGTGTTTCGCAGCCGACCTTCCATCGCCTTATCAACGCAGCTCATCAAAAGATCACTGATGTCATAATCAACGGCAAAGCCCTCAGGATAGAAGGGGGCAACGTAACCATGCATGAAGAGATGGCCGGACCGTGCCCCTGGAAAAAACATTGGGGGCAGGGGCAGGGGTGCGCTTCCGCGGAAACCGTTGCAATGTCTCACATGGAAAAGAAAAAACCAGTACAAGGAGGAATTCCCATGAAAATAGCAATAACGAGTGCCGATGGCACACTTGACGGAATGGTGGACGAACGTTTCGGCAGGTCAAAAAAGATTGTTGTCGTCGATGCACAGACAAACAGCCAGGAAACCGTCGATAACCTGCCAAACATGAACGCCGCTCAAGGCGCAGGAATCCAGACGGCTCAGAATGTCATTCAGTCCGGGGCACAGGCTGTTATAAGCGGTCATCTGGGGCCGAACGCGTTTCGTGTTCTCTCGGCGGCCGGCGTCGAAGTGTTCACCGCATCCGCCATGACCGTTCGTGAAGCCCTGGAAGCACACAAGAACGGAAAGCTTTCCAAACTCGCAGGGGCCGACGTCGAAGGTCACTGGTAAAAGCAAAAGGAGGCATATATCATGCCAGGTAAAAACAGAACGGGTCAATCGGGAACAGGGCCAGCCGCCGGCAAGGGCGGCGGTCAGGGCGGCCGCATGGGCCGAGGTGGCAGCGGGAACCAATCCGGGACCGGAAGAGGCAGAATGGGAGGCCAGGGTCTCGGAGTCGGCGGCGAATGCCAGTGTCCGAACTGCGGGACAAGATCGCCGCATACCCGCGGGGTACCCTGCTTTGAACAGATCTGTCCGCAATGCGGGTCAAAAATGGTGAGGGCATCGTGATAGACCTGACAGGGATGAACATCGCAATGGCAAGCGGAAAAGGTGGGACAGGCAAAACAACCGTCGCGGTCAATTTTACCTGGTTCCTTGCCTACGCCGGGCAAAGGGTGCAGTACCTGGATTGCGACGTGGAAGAACCCAACGGCCACATCTTCATCAAACCTTCCATTCGGGCATCGTCGGCTTCAAAGGTCATGATTCCCGTGGTGGACCAGGAAAAATGTACCTCCTGCGGGGAATGCGGGGCAAAATGCCAGTTTCACGCCATCGTCAACCTTCCCGGGGACACGCTCATTTTTCCGGGTCTGTGCCACAGCTGCGGTCTGTGCAGCGCTGTTTGCCCCACGGGGGCCATCACCGAAGGAACCCGGGATGTGGGTATTATCGAGCAAGGAAGAGGAGTGAGGGAGATAGAGTTCACCCACGGCATTTTGAATGTTGGCGAGGCCATGGCGGTACCCCTCATCAAAAAGGTGAAAATGGAGCGAAAGGACCAGTTCATAAATATCGTAGATGCGCCGCCGGGGACCTCGTGCCCCGTCGTAGCGACCCTCAACGGTTCCGATGCGGTCATCATGGTGACGGAGCCAACCCCTTTTGGCCTGCACGACCTCAAGATAGCCATCGATGTGGCGAGACTGCTCAATATTCCTACGGGCGTCGTTATCAACAGGGACCAGGGAGGGTATCCGCCTTTGAGCGACTACCTCGAGACGAGCCACATACCGGTCCTTGCCGTGATCCCTGAAGACGCGGAAATCGCCCGCCACTATTCCCGGGGTGACATCATTCTCGAATCGCTTCCCAGCTACATCGACACCTACCTTTCTCTTGCGACGAACCTGGAAAAACTCCTGGGTACTGTCAGCAACTCTCACGTCAGGAGGGCTTGAGTCATGAAAGAGATCGTCGTGGTAAGCGGAAAAGGCGGAACGGGCAAAACGTCAGTCGTGGCTTCGCTGGCCTGCCTCATTGAGAACAAGGCCATGGTCGACTGCGATGTCGATGCCGCGAACCTTTCCCTTGTCCTCTCCCCCCGCGTCATCGAGGAAAAGGACTTTACGGCCGGCAAAAAGGCACGGATCATCCAGGAAAAATGCACCCGGTGCGGCATATGCCGGGACATGTGCCGTTTTGACGCCATTTCTCAAGACTTTATCGTTGATCCTTTCTCCTGCGAAGGCTGCGGGGCCTGCTTCTTTTTCTGTCCCGCATCGGCCGTGGAATTTGAGACAGGGCTGGCCGGGCGCTGCTACATATGCGACACACCGTCGGGTGATCCCTTTGTATACGCCGAACTCTTTCCCGGTGAGGAGAATTCCGGCAAACTCGTCGCCATGGTGAGAACCGAGGGAAAGGAGCGGGCGCAGCAGGCCGGCCTCTCGCGCGTCCTCATTGACGGCCCGCCCGGGATAGGATGCCCCGTTATCTCTTCAATAACCGGGACCTCGCTTGCGCTGATAGTCACCGAACCGACAGCCTCCGGCATTCACGACCTTGAACGGGTCGTCCAGCTGGCACGTCACTTTGAGATTCCCTCTGCGGTGATAGTTAACAAAAGCGATATCAACCAGGCTTGTACGGATTCCATAGAGAAATACTGTCTTCAGAACAACATCCCTCTTCTGGGCCGCCTCCCTTACGAGAAAATGATCTCAGAGGCACAACGCCAGGGAAAGGCCGTGGTGGAATACGCGCCCGACCTCCCGGTGAGCAAGGCAATACGCGATATATCAGAACGTATCATATCAATATACAAGGAGTAACGATCATGACAGAGTGTGGACAAACAACACAGAACAAGGAAATGGATGACCTTTTCCTTCAGGAGCGCTTGAGCAGGATAGGTCGGACGCTGATGGTCCTTTCCGGCAAGGGCGGCGTGGGCAAAAGCACGGTCGCGGTGAATCTCGCCCTGAGCCTCGCCGCACGGGGCCTGAGAGTGGGTCTTCTGGACGTCGATATCCATGGCCCCAGCATACCGAAAATGCTCGGGTTGAACGGGATGAAGCTCGGCGTCTCGGGTAATGAGATCATTCCCATGGAGTACTTTGGAAAACTCCACGTCGTTTCCATGGGCCTTCTCATCGAACACGACGATCAGCCCATCGTCTGGAGAGGGCCTCTCAAGTACAACGTCATCAAGGAATTTCTCCAGAACGTCATGTGGGGAAACCTCGATTATCTTGTCATCGACGCCCCTCCCGGGACGGGAGACGAACCGCTCTCCGTCGGGCAGCTTATCAAGGAGCGCGCCAGCGCGGTTATTGTCACGACACCTCAGCAGGTCGCGACGATCGACGTGGCGAAGTGCGTTACCTTCTGCAAACAGCTCGAGCTCCCCGTGGCGGGCATCATCGAGAACATGAGCGGATTCATCTGCCCTCACTGCGGCAAAGAGGTGGACATCTTCTCCAAAGGCGGCGGTAAGGAACTTGCCTCCCGGATGGGAGTGCCATTTTTAGGCGCAGTTCCTCTCGATCCCGACATCGTCAAAAGCGGGGACAGCGGACAACCCTACGTACTCACGTACACCAACACGGAAAGCGCCAAACGTTTCGACGAAATCGTGGAAAAGATCACCGCCGAACATTCATCAGGCAATACAGATATCCCCCGGCCCCCGGCAACACAGGACAATGCAAACACCTCTGTCATACCACCCTCCAGTGGCGTGGGCCAGGGGGATATCTCTTCTCAAGGAGGAATCATGAAATTCGCCGTACCAACAAACGAAGGTAAACTCTGTATGCACTTCGGCCACTGCGAGGCCTTCGCGCTTATCGATACCGATTCGCAAGGCAAGGTCGTAAACGAAGCGTATGTAACACCGCCGCC
>DNYO01000037.1 GCA_003506795.1 Deltaproteobacteria bacterium | reverse complement strand
CATTCGTGCGAAGGATATGTTTCCTAGGATTACAGCAAGGAGGTTGTTGAAATCGTGGGCGATACCCCCGGCCAGCGTGCCGATCGATTCGAGCTTTCGTGCCTTGAGAAGCTCGTCTTCCATCCGGTGCTGTTCGGTAACGTCGCGGAATACGATCACGGCACCGATGAGCATGGCGTCTTCGCTGCGGATGGGTGAGGCGCTCCTGGCGACAAGATGTTCGGACCCGTTGCGGCTGACAAGGGTATGGGGCGCAGAAAATGAGGGTCCGTCAGTGCTTCCCAGTATCGCCCTGACGGAACCGTTGCCGCTCGAGGCGGCGTCTTCCCGCCCCCTTATCTGAAAGATTTCCGTGAAGGGCCTGTTTTCGGCCTCTTTCTGTGAATATCCGGTAAGCTCCTCGGCGGCCCTGTTGATGAGGATGACCTTGCCGTCCATGTCGACGGTCACTACCCCGTCGCCGATCGACCAGAGTGTGACGGCAAGACGTTCTTTTTCGGCGGCCAGGGCTTTTTCCGCCAACGCCCGGACGTCGATCTCGTGTCTTAGCTCGACATTCGCCTCGCGAAGCCTCTTTTCACTCTCTTCAAGAAGCTCCTTGGAGACGGTGGTTTCGTTGAGACGGGAAACCATTCGGTTGAAGTCCTCCATCAGCGTCTTGATCTCACCCGACAGAACGGGTTTTACGGATATCCTGAAATCTCCTTCGTTGACCTTTTTTGTTGCCTCGCTGAGGCGGGAGATGCCGCGGGAGAAGTACATACCGATGGCCAGCGCGGCAAAAGAGACGAGAAGGATTCCCATTCCCATGAAGAGCAGACCGTTGTCGCGAAAAGAGCCAAAAAGGACGGAAGTAGTATCGACAAGGTTCCTCGCTGTCTTTTGCTGGATGGCCTGAGCTTCCTTGATGGGCTTCGTGAACTCGTCGAGATAGGCGGTAACGAAGACGCTGAGCTGTCTGCCGTCGGCGGTAGGCTGGGAGAGAGGGACGATGTACATGTATTTTTGTGATTTCGTTCCGTCCGGTTCGATCCAGTCAAAATAGCCGCCCGACGGGTTACCCCCGCGGTTCGCATTGATGATCCTCCAGTATGCCGGAAGGGATTTTTGCAAGGCCCTCGTACCGGTGTTCTCCACCTTGCGGTCCCGGTGGAAGCGGATGATGCCGGTGTTTGTCTCGTGAAGACCTGAGAAACCTCTTTCTCCTATTTCCTGGACTGCCACACTGCGAAATCGTGCATCGCGGCGCAGATCGCCAAGGGTCATGTAGGGATGCGACTGAAGCGTGAGATTGAGCTGCGAGGCGATGTCGTATGCTTTCTGACGGATCGATGTTTCGCCCATCCTGGTGAGCAGGGCGGAGCTCTGGGTCCACTCTTCCTGGTATCCTTTCTCGATGGCTCGCTGTATGCTCGATTCGAACTTGCCCCCGAAGATGTGGATGAGGACGCTGAAGATCGCGATGGGGATGAACCCCGCTATGATGGTCATAATGAAAAGACGCGATCCGAAACGCTTCGGAAAAAAACCCGACAATCTCATTGTCTAGAAATCTCTCCCTGAGTTAAAAGTAACATAAATGGTATCCCTCATAAAGTCGATGACCATTGTCACAGTGGATGCCGGAGTATGAGTCAGTTACCAGGTGAGGATTTCCTTGTCTTCGGGAAAATCAATGACAAACCGTATGATGAGCCCTTTTCCGCCCACCGCGTCATACGCAACGGTACTTTGAGAATATATGCCGTCGAATACATGGGTATCATAGAAGTGATCGTAAAGATGAGCAGCGTAGACACTGCCCGAGGAAAGGGCCTCTCCTATGATGGAACAGACCTTCACTTCGCTGTGAAAATGCACATCCCGGTAGAGGTCTTCACTGAACGAGCGGGCTTTTTCAAGGCTGGAAAAGACCCCGAAGACACCCCGGCCCAGTATCGATTTGTCCATCACCACAAAGAGTTCCATGATCTCCTGCTTTTCCTCTCGACGGAGGCATTTTTCACTCCTATAGAAAATAGGAAACCGGCGAAGAAATCAAGCATTTTGACATTTTCTTGTAACCTTTCCGCGCCGTGCGGTAAAATAACGGCGTTCCAGTCACACCATTGCAAGCGACGGGAGGAGCCGCGATGAACCTGAAAGATAAAACTGCATTGATCACGGGGGCCGGGCAGGGTATCGGCAAGGCGTGCGCCGAGGTTTTCGCACAGAGAGGAGCGCGCCTCATCCTCCTCGACAAGAACAGAAGGACCGTTTCGCACGTTGCCCGGGAACTGGAATCGCAAGGCGCCGACGTTACCTTCCGGGTCATCGATCTTACTCATACCCAGCCTCTTCTCAAAGTAATCGACGAACTGCTTGCCGCGTTCCGGATAGATATTCTTGTCAACAACGCCGGTTTCGACAGGCCGGGCGTTACGGCGAAGATTGATAAATCGGATTATAACGCCGTCCTGTCGATACATCTCGGCGTGCCTTTCCTGCTTTCCAAACTGCTCCTTCCCCGGATGCGCGCCAACAAGTGGGGCCGTATTATCAATGTGAGCTCCATTTACGGACTCATGGGTGCCAAGGGCGAGGTGGCCTACGCAGCGGCCAAGGCCGGTGTGCTTGGTTTGACGAAAACCCTTGCCCGTGAAGGCGGAAGAGACGGTGTGACCATAAACGCCGTTGTGCCCGGTATGATACGAACTCCTCCCATCATGAGGATGCCCGAGAAGTACAGAGACCCCATCATTGCGGAGAGCATGCTGGGCAGGATAGGCGAACCCGAAGAAGTGGCGCGGGCAGTGGCCTTTCTCGCCTCCGATGACGCCTCCTACATAACAGGAACGGATATCAAGGTATCCGGGGGATGGGGAATATAAACTATTTTTCAGAGTTTTTGCAGGACCTCTTCCAGCATTTTTCCTAGTTTTGTCTCTTCTGTTTCGTCGGCGTACTTGGGGGGTTCTATATCAGGGAAAAGGCTGTAAACAGCCTTGGTGATGACCTCCGCGTGGGGAGGGCAGCCGGGCATGTGTGTTCCGAGGCCGGCGTTGTGCTGCTGACAGACGCCCATAAAGATATTTGTTTCATCGGGGTTGATCGGCTGTGCTGACGATGGGCCCAGGAAAATGTTGGCCTTTTTCTCGAAGGGTCTGTCAATGAGGGATTGACCGGGGTTCCGGGGGTCGGGCCGTCGCAGCTTGGCAAGGACGAAGTGAAGATAACCCTTGCAGCCCGGGCACGCCTCTTCGGCATGGATCTGGAGGGAGGCTCCGCCGCTGACATCGATGGCGGGCTGTACGAATTTCCTGGCCACCTCTTCAACAGGGGTGCCCACAACGCTGATCTTGTTCTTCTCGAGGGGTCCCAGGCCCTGCATCCACGCAAGGAAGACAGGGGGGGATGTCCTGGGGTCGATTCCCATGATCTCCATGGCGACGGCATCGACGGCGACGGGGTTTGTACCGCCCACGAGGACATCCATTTTTACGGGTGTACCCGAGACGGGGCCGAAGTCCTCGAGCCCCGTGAGGCCGTCGATGATGGTCAACCTGGGCTTGACGAGATGATGGATATTGACGAGGCTTTGCCACAGGCCGAAGAAGTGGGACATGTATTTTTCTATCGGCGGCACGGCGCCCTGGAGGCTCTTGACGGCCAGGGATGCGATGGCGGCGAAATGGATCTTCAGCACCGGCACGTTGATGATGACGTCGACCATTTCCAGGGTGGCTGGAATCTTCCGGGAGGACATGCGTTTGCAGCCGGGTACCTGTTTTTCGATAAACCTGTCGGTATTGAGGTCCACGAGGCTGATCTTCTCAGGGTCAAGAGCAACTATCTCGTCGTAGCCGTAAAGGCTGAACATCTTTGCTGTCGCGCTGCGGTTGATCGAAGCCCCTTCGGTGATGTAGACATGTGACGCTCCTACGGCAAGCACCATCTCGGTTAGAGCCTTGACCACTCGGATATCGGTGACGATGCCCCGGATTACCTTTCCATCTTTGTATCCGTGATCGCTCACTACATTCGGCTTAATGGCGACGGTCTGTCCGGGTTTGATAAATTTTCTGAGCCCGCCAAGCTTTTCAACAAGATTAATGAGGCCCGTCTTGATCTCATCGTATGTTTGAGTTGGAGGTATCTTTTCAACAGCTACGCGTTCCTTTTTACGGTAGGCATGGAAAGGTTTTCCGCCGAGCGTCTTTTTTATGAGCACCGACGTGCTCAGTTCCATTTTGACAAGGTCGAAACCGTTGCGGCTCGGGAAGAGGGTGGGCCGGAAACCGTAATCGAGAAGGAAATTGTATTTTTCCCGGTCCCCCTTCAGGAGAGAGGCGCTTACCAAGCTTTCGCGGGCTATAAGCGTGTCAAGCATCGCGCCGCGAGGGTCCTTGCCTTTCCATGCACTGTCCGAAAGTATCTCTTCAACAGTACTGGTCTTCTTATCGTAAAAGACCCATCCCACGACTTTACTGTTCTTGACGGCCCTGAAGATCGCGACGGAAGGGTTCTTTCCCCATTCCTGCCACTTAAGGGTGATATAACGATCATCTATTCCTTCTTTCAGGTAGCGGTCTTTGAGAAGTTTGAAAAGAGTGGGGGTGCGTCTGCCCCTTTTGAAGGATATGTCTCTTGCCATCCCGATGGCCTCCTGTTCCGTGAAATCTAAGCTGTTGTCTATCCTCGTAACGACCGTCAAGATTATACCAGTTTCTCAGGCAGGTTGTAAAAAAGAAAGCTAAAAGTTCGTTGCTCAGACGTAAATGTCGATATTCGACCCGATTGAGGACGCCGCTGCGCCTGATGAACTCTCCATGATGTTCTGGATATTCTGCGCGGCCTCAATGACAACCCGGGCAACCATGGCTTCGGCCTCCATCCGGCTTTTCGTTATGGACATGGACGCCCGGTCGCGGGCCATGGCATAACTCATTATAGAAGAGACAGGGTCGATCATGGCTTCCTCCTGAAATGTTATCGGAGGGAACGGGAAGAACTTAAGGGATCAGGGAATAGGTCATTCTCCGGCGAATGATATTGGTGCAAACCCTATAGGTCGAATGAGACTTATAGGACCTATTTTTTTAGTTTTACCTTCCCTTGACACCCCTTGGAAAACATCGTATACACTTTAACAGTTCATATATGAACCAATAATGGAGGATATCTTATGGGTCTTGTGGAAGAACTGGGGCTTGACCGGCCGATTGAGACGGTGGAGCATGAAAGCCTTTTGAATATTGTCTATACGGGGACTATGATCGCGAGGGCGTCGTTCAGGTATTTCCAGGGACACAGGCTCACCGACGCCCAGTTCAATGTCCTCGTCCAGCTCAAGTACGCCGGCGACAGCGCTCTTTCCCAGGCTGCGCTGGGCAGACGTCTTGTTGTCAACAAGGCCGACATGACGGGTATCATCGACAGGCTTGAAAGGACGGGACTTGTGGAAAGAGTGGCCCATCCGAATGACCGCCGGGTGAATTTGGTGAGAATGACCGCGGAAGGCGAAAACGCCGTCGAAGCCCTGGAGGAGGGCTATCTCGAAGGCGTGGGAAAGTTGATGTCCGGCATATCGCGGACGGACCTGGACAGACTCAACAGGATCCTTGAGAAGGTGCGGCGCAACGTGAAAGAAAAATTATTGCCCCCGGGGCGGAGTGGAGAATGAGGAAGGGACGAAGCTTTCTGCAGGGACTGTTCGAGGTGACGGCGCGGGCCGTATTCAAGACCTATTTCAGACTTGTCCACAGGATCAGGGTTGAGGGCAGAGAAAATCTTCCCCGCAGTTTCGACAAACTCATTATCATATCGAACCACGCCAGTCTTCTCGACGGAATCATCCTGTGGACGTATCTCGATATGGACATAAAGATCCTGGTCAACCGCGGCAGGGCTCGGGAACTGTTGCTTCGGCCTTTTATGCAGAACCGCTATACCGTGCAGATCGATACGCTCAATCCCTATTCCCTCAAGGGGATTATCGAT
>DNYO01000214.1 GCA_003506795.1 Deltaproteobacteria bacterium | reverse complement strand
TTTCAAATCCTATCTTCTCACCAACGGGGTATTGATAAAGAAAGAAGATGCGCGGATGCTTGCCGACCTTCCCATCTCGGGTGTGCAGGTCAGTCTTGAAGGGCCCCAGGCGATACATGAAGCCATCAGGGGCAAGGGCAGCTTCTCTTCAGCCTTAAGGGGAGTGAGGCACCTTCTCGATGCCGGGATAGCGGTAACACTGAACGTCACCCTCTCTGAAGTAAATGAAGCTTTTTTCCCGGATATGGTGTCGCTCGCGGCAGATCTCGGTGTCCGGCGCCTCGGTTTTTCGAGACTCGTGCCCTACGGAAGAGGTCTCTCCCTGCTTCAAAGAATGCTCGTGAAGGAAAAGCTGAAAGAAGTCTATGAAAGGATATTCTCGATCAGCGTCCCGGGGATTGAGATCGTAACGGGTGATCCCGTTGCAGCACAGCTGGGTTTCGAAACGACCGGGTACGACGGTGACGCAGCGGCCTCAGGAGGCTGCGCTGCCGGGGTTTCCGGGATCACGGTGCTCCCCGACGGTACGATCACCCCCTGCAGAAGGCTCGGTATCCCCATCGGCAACATACAGCAGGATTCATTGAGGCAGATATGGGCAACATCACCCGTTCTTGATGCCCTCAGGGACAAAAGCGCCTACAAGGGAAAGTGCCGGACCTGCAAGCGGTGGTCGGGGTGCAGGGGATGCAGGGCCATTGCTTATGCATATGCCCTGTCCCGCGGGAGGAACGATTTCCTGGAAGAGGACCCGCAGTGCTTCATTGACTAAGGCGATTTTGGGTTTCACGTTTCACGTTGGAAAGAATGTTATTTCATCCCTAAACGTGAAACCTGAAACTATCTTTCCGTGAGGAGGGTTTATGGTGAAGTGGCGGATCGACCCTGATCATGCAGCGGCGGAATTTACAGCACACCATATGATGGTCACCATTGTCCACGGCCAGTTCAACGGGGTCTCCGGTACGGTGTTTTTCGATCCCGCCGAGCCTTCCCATACAGCGGCAAGGGTGGAAGTGAACGCTGCAGGCGTCTATACCGGCGTCGACCGCAGGGACGCTCACCTGCGCAGCCCCGATTTTCTTGATGTGGAAAAGCATCCCCTGATGGTGTTTGAAACCACGAAGGTTGAAGTCGTCGCGGCAAATAACCTCAAAATGACCGGAGACCTGACCATCCATGGGTTCACCCGTCCCGTTGTCTTCGATGTGGAGTATGCGGGGCCCTCTAAATTCATTGATGAGGATAAAGTTTACACAACCTTCGGCTTTCATGCCACGTCAACCATAAACCGTGAGGATTTCGGGATGGTTTGGAATCTGGATATAGAAAACGGTGGCTTCATGGTGTCACGGCACATCGATATTACAATAAATTTCGAGGCCGACCTCGACGAAGAATAGAAATCGAACCTCTACTCCTCCGCCTTCCCTGTCTTGCATCTGTCCTCTTCGGAATAGCGGAAAATATCGAAGACGGACACGAAGAGGGCAAGGACGAGGGGACCCAGGATAAACCCGATAAACCCGAAGAGCTTTATGCCTCCAAGGATGCTGAAAAAGATCGCCACGGTGGGCATCTTCATTTTGCCTTTAATGATGAGCGGCCTGAGGATATTATCGACGGAGCTTATGGCCACGACCCCGACGAGGATGAGAATCACGCCCTTCATGTACAAACCCTCAAAAAACAGGTAAATGACCATGGGGCCCCAAACGACAAAAGTACCAACGACAGGCACAAAAGACCCCACGAACATGGCAAGACCCCAGACAACCGGCGAGTGTATGCCAAGAAAAGCAAATGTGATACCGCCTATGACACCTTGCGTCATAGCAACTACGACACCGCCGTAGATGGTGGAGACGACGATATCCTTCGTTTGTTTGAGAAGCCTGTCGCGCTGCCCCCGGGAAAAGGGCATGAAGCTCTCCACCTTTTTAATGAAGGCCGGCCCGTCTTCGAGAAAGAAGAAGATCGACAACAACATGAAGACAAAATTGACCCCGCCGGCGACGATGTTGCCGAAACCAGCCTTTATAAGGCCCGTCGATTCCTTCGCTATACCCACGATCCCGTCACTGACCGCCTTGTAGAATTCCGCCTCCGTCATCCGCAGAACGACAAGAAGCTTTCGGATCACGGCGCTTACAACGGGGTGGGTAAGAAAACCCTGAAGCAGATCGCCCCCGTTCTGCATGCGGTTGACCAGGTTGACCATCTCCTGGGTAAGGAGATACGCAAAGTACGAAAATGGTCCGATCAATATAAGAAAGATAGCAAGAAGCGTCAGCACGGATGCCAGGGATTTGGACTTCACATACTTCAGGATGAAGGCGTATAACGGATAGAACACCAGGGAAAGAACCACTGCCCACATAATAGGAGACAGGAAGGGAGATAAGATGTTGTACGACAGATACCCGAGCACAACGACGATGAATATGAGGACAAGGTTGTAAAACCGGTTTTCAGTGTCCATTTATCCGCCCCGATAATAAAGATAAGGCCGTCCTCACCCTGGGGGACAGCCTTAGAATTGGTGTCAGTGCAATAATCGTTATTTAACCCTGTTTTTCTCTTTCGTATGCTTCCTTACCCGCCTCTACAGCTTTGCTGATGATGTTCTTCTCCTTGTCGATGAGCTCCTTGCCCTTATCGACATAGGTGGAGGCTGTATCTTTCACATGACCGACATATTCTTCCGCCCTGTCTCGTGCATCTTCAGCGAAATCTTTGATCAACCTTCTTGTCTCCTCTCCGGTCTTCGGCGTGGTGAGCATCGCCACACCAGCACCTATTATACCGCCGATGAAGAAAGAAAGAAGAACTGTACCGGCACTAAAACCGCTATCCTGCTGTCCCATAGACTACCTCCTTTTTTTATCGCTGCACGCCGCCTTTGAAGAACGCGTTTTTCAAAAAATAACTGACGCCCGCCTTGACCCCGGCCTTCAGCCCCCTTGTTTCGCAGACTGATTCCTCCGCGGCCTTCTGCACTGCATAGCTGACCTGTTCCACGGTGTCCCCGATCTGCCTGACCGAACCCGAAATATATCGGATATCTCCCGATACGACACCCACGTCATCGGTGATTTTCCTGACACTTTTCAGCGTCAGCTGCAACTCTTCCAGGGTGGGCTGAAGGGTCTCTTCCGCGGTCGCGATGAATCGGTCGAGCGATGCGATCGTCTTTTTCAAATTCACTATCATGTAGATAACATAGGCAACAAGTACGATCGCTGCCAGGGTAATGATACCCAGCAAAATATTATTCATAGCACCTCCCCTCCTGAGATCGACCCCAAAGCCCGTGCGGGCTCCAGATATATCCGTGCAAAAGAACTTTCTACATTATAACCATTGTATCACATCGGTGCAATGTAGAAAGAAGGTCTGTCTTTCCTTCCTTGACCGCCATCATCAAATATCCGTATAATAAGGGGCAAGAGAGCTTAAGCTATGTGCGTATCCCGAATGGGCAATAAAGTCATAAATTATGTTTTTCCCTGGCCCATTGCCTATCGCCCATAGCCTGTCTTTAAACAAAGTTCGAGGAGAACAGGATGAAGAATGCGGTGATCCTTTTTGGAAGTCCCCGGAAGAAGGGCAACACGGTCGAGCTTGCCGGGGCCATGTCGGCGGCGTTGAAAGAAAAGGGATGGGGCGTGAGAACGCTTTACCTCAATGACCTCAACATCCGGCCCTGCCAGGGCTGCTATGTTTGCCTGCCTGACGGCGTCTGCAGGATCAACGATGACATGAAGGACGTCCGCAAGTATATCATGGAATCGGACCTCATCGTTTATGCCACGCCCATATATTGGTTCGGACCATCGGGGCAGTTGAAGCTCGTCATG
>DNYO01000340.1:1023-5726 GCA_003506795.1 Deltaproteobacteria bacterium | reverse complement strand
TCGGGACTCAAAAAGAGACTGACGTCGACGCTTCTTTTCATCTCCATCGTGCCGTCCTTTACACTCTTCATCCTCGCGACGGGCTTTTTTTACGTAAGCATGGACCGGTGGTTCAGCCAGCAGGTTGAGGACACCCTGGAGTCCGCCCTTGAGCTTTCCCGGCTTCACTACGAGGAAGTGTTCCAGCGCCATGAGAGGATCGGCGCACGGGTGGTGGAGCAGATAGAGAAGAAGAACCTGGTGGGAGACGACAAAGAACTCAAGAGCTTCCTGGAGAGGTACGAGACCAGCCATATTGTCGGATACCTTGGTGTTTACAATCCTTTATCGGGGGTGATGATCAGGGCCGGGGGGTCTGAAAAATCCGATAAGATGATCCTTTCCCGGCTGAAGTTATTCACGCGCAGTAAGATATCACAGGAGATTATCCCCGCCGACGAAGGGGAGATGCTCGTAGTGGGCATGCGTATCAGGAGCGATGCGGAGGGCCCCAACGCGCCGATACTCTTTCTCGGAGACACGATAAAAGTAAAGGGCGAAGAGCGTATACGACAGATCGCTGTCACGAGCAAGGAGTTCAAGGAATCACGCGTCTTCAAGAAGGTGCTGAAGTACAGTTTTATCATTCCTCTCTTCCTCATCACCATCCTTACGATCTTCGTTTCGCTCTGGGTGGGCATCAAGATGGCCGCGGAGATCACGGTTCCCATAGAAAGGATGAAGGAAGGCGCGGCCATTATCGCGAAGGGAAAGTTCGACATCAACCTGGAAGAACGGGGAAAGGACGAGATCGGCACGCTGGTGAAAGCTTTCAACAGCATGGCGAAAGAACTTCAGATAGCCAAGGACGAGATAGAGAAGAAGAGCCGCTCCCTGGAATTTGTTCTCAATAACGTGGCCGCGGGCATCATATCGACGGATAAGAGAGGGACCGTCCTTCTTGCGAACAGTGCGGCCCGCCACATACTGGGCGTCGACAGGAGCCTTGAGGGCATGACCCTCAAAGAGGTGTTCGGAAACGACTTCAAAGTCCTCACCAAGTCCTTCCTGAGAGAGGTTCGGGCCTCCGGGGGCGGGAGCATTACCAAGGACTTAAGGCTAAGTCTGAAGAAAGACATTACCTATCTCAGGGCGTCTTTGACGGCCCTCAAGGACGAAAGCAACCGGGTGGCGGGATTCATCATTGCCTTTGACGATATTACCCATGTCGTGCGTGCCGAGAAGCTTGCCACATGGCAGGAGGTCGCACGCAAGCTGACGCACGAGATCAAGAACCCCCTGACGCCCATCGTCCTGTCCGCCGAGCGGATCCGCAGGAAGATCATGCCGCGTTTTACGGGCCCCGACAGGGATGTCCTTGATGATACTACTTCGGTGATCATACGGTCTGTGGATGACATAAAGGACCTGGTCAACGAGCTCACCAAACTGACCCATACATCGCAGGTCAGGACCCTTGAAAATATTAATGCCGTTGTCGATGAGACCCTCGAACTCTACCGCAATCTCTACCCCAACATCACCATAGGCTTTGAACCTGAGGATATCCCTCTTGTCCGCGTGGACCGTGACGGGCTCAAGAGGGCCTTCATCAACCTCATCACCAACGCTCTGAAGGCGATTGACGGTGAAGCGGGAACGATCACGGTTCGTACGAGATATGACAGATCGAAGCGCATGGGGATCATAGAATTTGCTGACAGCGGCAAAGGCGTTCCCGACGAGGACAAGGAAAAGGTTTTCGATCCTTATTTTACCAAGGACAAAGACGGCACCGGACTCGGACTCGCCATCGTCCACTCCATCATCCTGGAGCACCACGGCAGGATCAGGGTGGAGGACAACGTCCCGAAAGGCGCGCGGTTCGTCATCGAGATCCCGGTCATAGAAGCCGTCTGACCCGTTGGGACGGAAAAAAGCCGAAAGCACGGGCAGGTCACAGCTCCGAGCGCGCGATCATACCCTTCGAGGTTGCTGGTTCCTGACTTTGCGGCGGTTCAAGCCGTTCAGACGGCCCTGCGGGCCCGACCCCGGCAGACCTGTCTTTTCCCCCTCATCTGTGTTATATTATAGCCTATGAAGGTTGTGTGTACGAACAGGAAGGCATATCACGAGTACCACATCGAGGAGAAGTTCGAGACGGGCATCGTCCTCACGGGTACGGAGGTTAAGTCATTACGGGAAGGCAGGGCGAACCTGAAGGAAAGCTACGCCAAACTGAAAGACGGCGAGGTGTTCGTTATGAACGCCCACATAAGCCCTTATTCGTGCGGCAATATCTACAACCACGAGCCGAAGAGGACGCGAAAGCTTCTCATGCATAAACGGGAAATCATGAAGCTCGTAGGCAAGATCAAAGAGAGGGGATATACGCTGATCCCCCTTTCCCTTTACTTCGACAATCGAAACAGGGCCAAGTTGGAACTGGCTCTGGCGAAGGGAAAGACACTTTATGACAAAAGGGAGGGAATCAGGCGCAAGGACGAGAGACGTCTAATGGAACGTGAGGAAAAAATACGATGACGGGGGCGACTGGCTTCGACAGGGAAGCGAGGGTCAGAGAGGCATGCCGGGTTACTGCTTACCCGTACCCAAGCGGAACTAAACACAACTGCAAACTCACACGAGTACGCACTAGCTGCCTAGAGCAGCTACATCATCCGGATCTTCTTCCTGCTTCTAGGTCCGTGTATGGTGTCATCTTAGCAGGATAGTCCGGCGCAACGCCTATAACGCCGGGCGAAGCCTTATAGGCTGGGGTGGTAAAGAACCTGTCAGCGGGTGTTTTACCGTCCGAGATCAAATACGCTGACTAAGCATGTAGGCTGTCTGAAGCCTTCTTTTCTGGACGTGGGTTCGATTCCCACCGCCTCCACCATATACATTCCCGTTCCTCGACCTCACGTTGACTCCCCTGTGCCGTTCTGATACCCTGAAAGGACCTATGCAGAGACAATCCGGCTGGAAATTAAAGTCACTAGAGGACATTAAAGAGATATACGCCTTCGCGGAAGGGTACAAAACGTTTCTCGACGAGGCAAAGACCGAACGCGAGGCCGTAAGATGTATCACCCGGACCCTGGGCGCGGAGGGTTTCAGCACAGATCCGTCGGCGGACAGAGTCTTCGCCGTCAACCGGGGAAAAGAAGTGATGGCCTTCGTCCGGGGAAGCGGCGATATCGCCGAGGGCCTCAATATCGTTGTGGCCCACATTGATGCGCCACGGCTCGATCTCAAACAGAACCCCCTCTATGAGGACGTCGATCTGGCACTCCTGAGAACCCACTATTACGGGGGTATCAAGAAGTACCAGTGGGTTGCCGCTCCGCTTGCCTTACATGGTGTTGTCGTGAAGGCCAACGGCGAATCCATTGACGTGTCGATAGGTGAAGAAGAGGACGACCCCGTTTTCCTTATCGACGACCTCCTGCCTCACCTGTCCAGGAAGACGCAGGATGAAAAGAAGATGGGCGATGCGATAGACGGCGAGAAGCTCGTTGTTCTTTTCGGGTCATTGCCTCTTGCCGGGGTGGACAAGGAACCAGTCAAGCAGTATATCCTCAAAATGCTCGGTGATTCCTACGGCATGACGGAGGATGATTTCGTGACTGCGGAACTGGAGGTGGTCCCCGCCTTCAGGGCAAAGGATGTCGGTTTTGACCGCAGCATGATCGGCGGCTATGGCCAGGACGACCGGGTCTCGGCCTATACCCTTCTCAAGAGTTTGTGCGCTGCGAAGGAGCCCCGCAGGCATTGCCTCGCCATCTTCACCGACAAAGAGGAGATAGGCTCCGAAGGTTCCACGAGCATAAAATCGACTTTTCTCCATGTATTTCTTGATGACATACTGGCGGGAATGGGCATCAAGGCCGACGAGGCCCTTATGAGGAAGATCCTTTTTCGTTCGAAGGCGCTTTCCGCCGATGTGAACGGGGCCGTGAATCCCACCTTCCAGGAGGTCCACGAGAAGCAGAATGCCTGCTACCTCGGTCGAGGCCCATGCGTTACGAAATTCACGGGGCACATGGGCAAGGTTGGTGCAAGCGACGCGAACGCGGAATATGTCGCCGAGATCGCGAGACTCTTTGACAGGTCAGGCATCATCTGGCAGACGGGGGAACTCGGAAAGATCGACGAAGGCGGAGGAGGGACGGTAGCCAAGCACCTCGCCGTTTACGGAATGGACATCATAGACTGCGGAGCCCCTCTTCTTACCATGCACTCGCCCTATGAACTATCGAACAAGCTCGACATCTTTGAAACATATCGGGCCTTTCACGTCTTTTTTACAGCCTAAAAACGGAGGCGGCAAAGCGAATGACGGATTTTGAACATATAGATATACCCGATATTCTACCTCTTTTACCGGTGCGGGACATGGTCATGTACCCGAGTGTTCTTCTCCCCTTGTTTGTGGGAAGGGACATGTCCATCAATGCCGTCGAGAAGTCCCTTTCGCAAGACCGCCTCATCGTGGTGGCCGCGCAGAAGGACCTGACCGACGAAGACCCTCTGCCCGAGAGGATATACACCGTTGGCGTGGTATCCCAGATCATGCGTATGCTCAGGCTCCCCGACGGAAGGGTGAAAGTCCTCATCCAGGGCTTGAGAAAGGCGAAGATCGAGGAATACATCCAGGAGACCCCCACCTTTCTCGTCAGGCTGACGGCCATCGAAGAGCCCATCATCACCGAGATCACCCT
>DNYO01000340.1:0-971 GCA_003506795.1 Deltaproteobacteria bacterium | reverse complement strand
GAGATCCTCGGCAAGGAGATCGAGCTCCTCAATATGCAGGCAAAGATACTTTCCCAGGCCAAGGAGGAGATGTCGAAGTCCCAGAGGGAATATTTCCTGAGGGAACAGATGCGGGCAATCCGCACCGAACTTGGCGAGGGTGATGAGCGCACCGAAGAGGTCGAGGAACTCCGCAAGCGCATCAAGAAGGCCAGGATGCCCAAAGAGGTGGAGAAGGAAGCCAAGAAACAGCTCGAACGCCTGGACATGATGCACCCTGACGCCGTCGAATCAACGATGGTCAGGACGTACCTGGAATGGCTTGTCGAACTCCCCTGGAGCAAATCGACCAAGGACAATATCGATATAAAAAAGGCACGGGCCATCCTTGACAAGGACCACTACGACCTCGACAAGGTCAAAGACCGTATCCTCGAGTTCCTGAGCGTCATGAAGCTCAAGGCCGACATGAAAGGTCCCATCCTTTGTTTTGTGGGACCGCCGGGTGTCGGCAAAACGTCTCTCGGCAAGTCGATCGCCCGGGCCATCGGCCGCAAGTTCTCCCGCATCTCTCTGGGAGGTATGAAGGACGAGGCGGAGATCCGCGGGCACAGACGGACGTACGTAGGTTCCATGCCGGGAAGGATCATCCAGTACATCAAGCTCGCCGGGACCAACAACCCCGTCTTCATGATGGATGAGATCGACAAGATCGGTAACGATTTCCGGGGAGACCCCGCGAGCGCGCTCCTTGAGGTGCTCGATCCCGAACAGAACAACGCCTTCAGCGATCATTACCTCAACGTTCCCTTCGATCTCTCAAAGGTAATGTTCATCACGACGGCCAATCAGATGGATACGATCCCTTCGGCCCTTCGGGACAGGATGGAGGTCATAGATATTCCCGGATACACGGAGCAGGAGAAGCTCGAGATAGCAAAACGCTACCTTATCCCGAAACAGCTTTCCGAAAACGGTCTCACCACCGCCCG
>DNYO01000085.1 GCA_003506795.1 Deltaproteobacteria bacterium | reverse complement strand
GGCATTGATAAGCTGGAGCACCCCGACAACTTCCTCTGTGTGGGTTTTCAGGGGAAAGGAAAGAACGGATCGCGTCTTGTATCCCGAGAGCTTATCGTAGGACGGATCAAAGGAAAAGGGCACGCTGTCGGCGATGGTGTAAACGTCCTCGAGGTTGAGGACTTTTCCCGTGTTAGCGACATAGCCGGAGATGGATTGATTGCTGACGGGAATGGTAAAAGCGGAATAGATCAGTTTCTTGCCCGCGGGGAGCTGTCTCTGCAGCGTGTCGTTCTGGGTGTAACGGAAGAGAAGGGTGTCGCCATCCTTGATATAGATGGATCCGGCATCGGCGTTCGTCAGGTGACGGGCCTTTGTGAGAATACGTTCCAAAAGGATATCGATGTCCCTGGTCTGGATGACTTCAAGGCCGACGTTGAGAACTTCCTGAAATTTCTTCCTCTCGTCTATCATGCTGTCTGTGCGGGGTTGGGCATGCTTGAGAAGGGTGTTTAGCGGGGTGGTGTGCCGAGCACATATTCAAAACGTGCCTTGAAATTCTCCGGCGACATGTTTGCGGTCCTGGCGAGCTGTGCAAGATGGGAGCCTTCAAAATCTTCCCTCTCAAGCCGTATCATATATTTTCTGGCCACCTCGTAGGTCTCTGTAGTGGTGTCCACGGTCCTTATCTTCACCTTCCCGGTCTTGTAGTCGATCATTTCGACAAAAGGAACCGGTCTGAGGTTGCCTTCATAAGATACTATCATGGAGCCCGTGCCGCCTTTGAGCAGGAACCTGACAGCGCCGTACCCGAGGTTGCGGGTGTACTCGACGTCGTAAGGGATGGGATTGGCTGCGCGCAGTTCGTAGCCGATGTTCTTGTCTACGATGCCCACCTCGAGGCCCATGTCGACGAGTGTCTTGTTCACGAAATCCTTGAGGACCCTGCCGAGCTGTATTTCCGAAAGCCGAAGCTCGCCTTTTTCGTTGTGCTCCACTTCTTCGAGACTGGAGAGTTCCTCAAGATCGAATTTTTCCGAGATTCCTTCCGCAAGGATGGCCACGCCGTAATCCCTGCCCATGCTCTGCCTTTTGAGGATGGCGCCCGTGAGGGTGTCGGCGACTTTTTTGAAAGAGAGTTTCTCTTCGGGGAATTCTTCGGGTATGATGGACAGCGTGGCGCCGGCGGCCTTACCCATCCCGAGGGCCAGGTGCCCGGCATGCCTTCCCATGGTCGTGATGAAATACCAGCGCCCCATGGTGCGGGCGTCCTCGATAATGTTGTTGACGATGTAAACCCCGACGTGCCGGGCGGTCTGAAAACCAAATGTGGAGAAACCGCCGGGAAGGGGTATGTCGTTGTCGATGGTCTTGGGGGTATGCACGACGCTTACGGAGCCGCGGGCCTCCCGCTCGATCCAGTTTGCCATGTAAAGGGTGCCGTCGCCGCCTATGGTTATGAGGTACTTGATGCCGGCCCCTTTCAGGGTCGACATGAGGGTCTTGAACTTTGCCTTGGCGTTTTCCGGTTTATCCCGCGATGTTCGAAGAATGGAGCCTCCCGAGGCATGTATCCTCGAGACATCATCGATCGTCAGAGGAACAAATATGTCGTTTTTCCCCTCGAAGAGAGCCTTGAAGCCGCCCTTGATGCCAAGAACCTTTTTCCCCGAATTGATCGCTTCAATCGTTGCGGCACTGATGACTCCATTGATACCCGGTGCGGGACCGCCGCCGACAATGATTCCTATGGTTTCTGTTGCCATGCTCTACATTTAGCATCTTTCCGTCTTTATTTGCAAGGGTTTTTGTAATATCCTGTATCTTCCGGGGCGGCGATGAAAATTGGTTTCCATGTTTCCATATCAAAGGGATTTGACGACACTCTTGAACGGGCCAGGAAACTCACGTGCCAGGTGGTGCAGATCTTTGTCAAGAACCCGCGCTCGTGGTCACAAAGGGAGTTTTCGGACGCCGATCTGGCAGCATTTGGCCGACTATCCGCGGAACTGCCTGTTTTTGCGCATCTCTCCTACCTTCCCAACCTGGCGAAGATCGATGAAGACGAGCGAAATTTGAAGGGATTGCTCCACGAAGCTTCGTTGTGCGCGAGGCTGGGCATCCGGGGCCTCGTCATCCATCCCGGATCGCGTGCGGACAAAACGAAGGGTATGGAGATGATCGCGCGGGCCATCAACACCGTTCACGATGAATACGATGTCTCAATCCTCGTCGAGAATACCGCCGGCCAGGGAAATGTGCTCGGAAAGAACATTGAGGAACTGGCGCGCATCTACGAGGGCACCTCCCGCAAGGACAAAACCCTGTTCTGCATCGACACGGCGCACCTTTTCGAATCGGGACCGAATATAAAGGAAAGACCAGTCTGGCAGGGGTTTGTGAGCGACTTCGAAAGGACCCTGGGACTTCAGAAGATCGGCTTCTTTCACCTTAACGATTCAAAGGCGGCGGCCGGCACACATGTGGACCGCCACTGGCACATAGGCCGTGGTGAAATCGGCCTGAAATTTTTCAGGATGCTCATGAAAGACAAAAGATTTGCCCATCTGGCCGGTGTGATGGAAACACCGAAGATGGGCAATATGGACGAAATGAATATGGAAGCTATGCTCTCGCTACTTCCTCCGCTGGTGCCGCGTTCTTCTTCTTAATTTTTTATATTTATGTTTCCGGATCTTCTTTTTCCTCCACTTCATTACACTGCCCATTGCTCCACCTCTTTGATATGCGAAAGTTAAAGTATTATGTCAAGAGTTCGTAAACGCTAACAACATAACCCTACTCCGGCTTTTTTTCAAGCAGATAATGTAAGGAAGCCCTTTTTTGCCAGTGTGGCGAAGCTTTCCCCGATTGTGTTGAAATAAGCCGGCAAAACCGCTATAATAACTGACCACGCGCCTGTAGCTCAACTGGACAGAGCAACGGACTTCTAATCCGTAGGTTCTGGGTTCAAGTCCCGGCAGGCGCGCTTTGTGTTTTCAATGACTCACGTGCCTCGAACATTTCCCCTGTCCCCTCTATTGTACAGTTTTTGTACCGTCGGCACCCGACCCTACTTCTTGCCCTTGAGGGCTTCCTGTGCCCTCACGTAGCTCTCCACCGCGGCTTTATAGTTCGGAGCGTACTCCGAGTAAAGGGCTCCGTACTGTGCGGCATCCGGGCGGGCCCATGTGCGCTGCAGCTCACAGAACACCGCATTCGTGCTGACCGGGATGACCCCGGCCTGCGTGAGACGGGCAAGCGTTGTTCTCGATGCCATCTCGCTCGGGTCGCCTGAAGCATCAATAACCGCGTAGACGTTGTAGCCCTCCGCCTTCGCCTGGATAGCCGGGAAGACAACGCAGACGCTTGTCCACACACCCGCCATGACTAACGTTTTTCTGCCGGTCTTGCGAACGGCGTCAACGAAATCCTTGTTGTCCCAGGCGCTTATTTCACCTTTCCGCGGGACGAAGACTGCATGGGGTGCATACTGATGAATCTCAGGCATCAGGGGACCATTCGGGCCGTTGGGCTCGGATGCTGTGGTGATAACCGGAACGCTCGCAAGCTTGCCCACTTTTGCCAGGATCGCGGTGTTG
>DNYO01000084.1 GCA_003506795.1 Deltaproteobacteria bacterium | reverse complement strand
CCTGTCTGCGGTGGGGTTGGGGTGTCCGGTGGTGCAAGTGGGGTAGCAGAGGCCGGGGGAAGGCCTGAATACGATAAGTGGGGGTACTGACATTATTACCCGGATACAGTTGACGCAAAAAAAGGGAGCGGATTTCTCCGCTCCCTTTTTTCTTTATCTGAATATATTACTTCTTCACCGGTTCAAAGGCGAAAAAGACCCTTTCAGACATAATAGTTCCCTGTCTGCCTTTGTCGATGGGAAGCGCAGGAACAGGAAAAACAGCGAGCTGGACTTCATCTCCCCGCTGCAGCGTACCGGCGGGGCAGTTGATGACCCTGGTCAGAACTCTTCTCGCGGGATCGACGCCTAGATCGATAACGGCATGAATCAGGGGTGAATCGAATCCCAGAGGTACACCCTTCACTTCTTCGGAAAATATAATAACTTTTCCCTTTGTAGGAAGATCGGTGTATTCAAGGTCTTCAGAATAACACTCCGGACAGATTACCCTGGGCGGGTATGCAACGTGTCCGCAGCTTTTGCACTTTGTGGTCGTCAATCTCCCGGCCTTCAAATTTTCATAGAAGGTCCAGTTTCTATTAAATTCTTTAGCCTCGAGAGGCCACATATCCATCGTTGATGGGTAGAGGTCTTCAAGTATTGGGATTCCCAAAACAGCCATATTCTCCTCCTTATTTTACTGGTTCTCTTCCGTAGACCAGGATCGTATGTTCCGCATTGGCCCCGCTGAGGTTGTGCGTAAGCCCGATGTCCGCGTCTTTTACCTGATGGCGCGCCCTGCCCTGAAGCTGCCTCATGATCTCAGTACCCTGCCGGATACCTGTTGCGCCGAAGGGGTGACCTACGGACAGCAAGCCGCCATCGGTGTTCACGGCGACTTTCCCGCCGATCTCTATCTGCTTGGACCTGCAGAATTCTCCGCCCTCACCTTTCTTACAGAATCCGAGTTCCTCAACTTCGATGACTTCGGAAATAGAAAAGCAGTCGTGGGTCTGTGCGACCTTAACGTCACTGGCCGAAATTTTTGCCCGTGCGTATGCTTTTTCAGCCGCAATCCTCGTGTGTTTCCAGTCGGCAAGGTGCGCGCCGGGGAAGTTAGCGGAAACACTGTTCAAGCAAACCTGCGCGGTGCCCCTGATATAGACAAGGGGTCTGTCCGTGAACTTTCTGGCTATTTCTTCGGTTGTTATAATGCACGCGGCAGCGCCGTCCGTGATCGGGCAGCAATCGTAGAGTGTAAGCGGCGGAACGACAACAGGTGCGCCCATCGCCTCTTCGAGCGTAAGAGCTTTCTGCATCTGGGCAACCGGGTTGGTTGCACCATAGTTGTAGTTGGCTACCGACACAGCTGCAAGGTCTTCTTTCTTTGTTCCGTAGTGCATCATGTGTTCCTGGGCGGTCAGTGCGAAAAATGGAGGCGGAAGTCCCATGCCATGGACGCCGTCCCAATCGTGATCGACTGATGCGAGTTCGCTATAGAACACTTCCCATTTCTGCGGTGTGTACAACTTCTCGCCGCCTGCCGCCATGACGATATCGGCGCAGCCTGATTCTACCAGTCCTTTTGCAAGGATGATAGCGGTAGAGCCGCCGGCACACAGCGTGTCGCAGCGTGTACAGATTGATGTGGGTTTCAGACCGCATCTTTCAGCTATGACAGGTGCGGTGTTGACCTGGAACGAACACCTTCCGGCATAAGACGTGGCAACTATCAAGCCGTCTATATCCTTCGGTTTGAGGTTGGGGACGTCGTCCAGACAAGCCTTGGCTGCCTCCTGAAACAGATCCACAATGTGGGCTTCTCTGACACCCCATTTGGATTGGCCACCGGCCAATATTACTGCATTTCGTGCCATACATTCCTCCTTATATCGTTGATCCTTCTATCTGCCCTTAAAGCTAGGTTTTCTTTTTTCAACGAACGCATTGATCCCTTCGCGTCCGTCCTCGGATGTGAATGCGATCGAGAAAGAGTCCATTTCGAGGGTCAATCCTGTTGCGATATCCGTGTCCATACCGGTGTCGACACATTTCTTAATAAGGGCAAGGGCCGCCTTGGGTTTGGCGGCAAGCTTTCCAGCCCATTTCTTTGCCTCTTCCATCAATTGTTCTCTCGGCACTACCTTGTTTACCAGGCCGACACGATATGCCTCCTGGGCATTTACGGTGTCGCCGAAAAAGAGCATCTCTTTTGCTTTCGGGAGCCCGACAAGCCTGGGAAGGCGCTGGGTCGCGCCGGAGCCGGGCATTATGCCGAGATTGATCTCAGGTACTCCGAACACAGCGTCCTCGGACGCAATGCGCAGGTCGCAGCAAATCGCTACTTCGCATCCGCCGCCAAGGGCCAGACCGAAAACGGCGGCGATAGTCGGTTTTCCAATGGATGTCAGCTTATCAAAGGTCTTCCTCGGAGCTGTCCAGAGGAAGTCAAGCGTTTCCACGGCGGATTTTCCCATGACATCCTTTACATCGAGGCCCGCCCCGAAAGCCTTGTCGCCATTACCTGTGATGATGATGGCGCCGATGGAAGCGTCGTTTTCGAGATCGACGATCGCGTCGTACAGATCGTAATAGGATTGGACACTTAAGGGGTTCACGGGGGGTCTGTTCAGCTTAATGATCCCGATGGGTGCTTCTTTTTCAACGATAATCGTTTCGTAAGCCATGGGAACCTCCTTTGTCAGTGTCTTACTTGGAATAATCGTACCAGCCCTTTCCACTCTTGCGGCCCAGGCCACCGGACTTTACGAGGTTCTTGAGTGTCAGAGGGGGATCCCATTTCAATTCTTTCGGCAGGTTGTCATAGAAATACTGCTGAACGTGAAGGTTGATATCGAGACCGGTGAGGTCCATCAGTTCGAAAGGCCCCATAGGATAGTTGAGCCCGAGTTTCGCTGCTTTGTCGATGTCTTCCTTGGAAGCGATTCCCTGTTCCCAGAGTTTGATGGCTTCGATGAAGTGAGGGACCATAAGCCTGTTGACCAGGAATCCGGGGAT
>DNYO01000181.1 GCA_003506795.1 Deltaproteobacteria bacterium | reverse complement strand
ATAAAGGGGAATTACAATGCGGCAGAGAATCAGGATATGCCTGAAAGCGTTTGATCACAGACTGCTGGATCAGTCCGTGAAAGAGATTGTCGATGCGGCCAAAAAGACAGGCGCGCAGGTGATCGGACCGGTACCGCTACCGACAAGAATACAGAAGTTTACAGTCTTGAGATCGCCGCACATCGACAAGAAGTCACGGGAACAGTTTGAGATCCGTACACATAAACGGTTGATGGACATCGTCGATCCCACACAGCAAACGGTTGATGCCCTTATGAAGCTCGAACTGGCGGCCGGTGTAGATGTGGAGATCAAATCTTAGGAGCAGGTTATGGCAGTCACAGACATACTGAACATAGAGGGTGCAAAGGTTGGAGAAGTTGAAATAAAGGACGAGATCTTCAACTGCGAGGTCAAAGAGCATCTTATCCATGACGTGGTAAAGATGCAGCTTGCCAACCGCAGGAGAGGGACCGCCAAGACAAAAGGGCGCTCGGAAGTCTCCGGTGGTGGCCGCAAACCTTACAAACAGAAAGGCACGGGCCAGGCACGGCGCGGGTCGTCCCGTTCGCCGGTGATGGTGGGCGGCGGCACCATTTTCGGACCTCAACCGCGGGACTATACCTACTCCGTTCCCAAAAAGGTCAGAAGGAGCGCACTCAGGTCAGCCCTTACCGTCAGGAATAGCGGTTCAAACATGAAGGTTCTCGACAAACTCGAATTGGCCGATATCAGCACGAAGACATTTTTCGGGATCGTCAGGACGTTAAGCCTGACGAAACCGCTGTTTATCATTGACAAGAAAGACGAGACGGTCGAGAAGTCGGCGCGGAACATTCCCTACGTGAAGGTGTTGAGAGTGGAGGGGTTGAATGTCTATGACATTATCCGCCACGAACAGCTCATCATGACGGTCGACGCATTGAAAAAAGTTGAAGAGGTGCTGGCATCATGAACGAATACGATATCATCCTGCGGCCCATCATTACTGAGAAAAGTACGTTGGTGAAGGATACGGGAAACCAGTACGTCTTCGAGGTAGCACGAAGCGCAAACAAGATAGAGATCAGAAAGGCCGTGGAGAAGCTGTTCAAGGTCAAGGTAATGGATGTACATGTATCGAACATGGAAGGAAAAAAGAAACGTCTCGGACGCTACGCAGGCAAGCGGTCGGATTGGAAGAAGGCCGTTGTGAAGTTGAGTCCGAAGGACAAAATCACGATTTTTGAGGGTGCGTAATGGGCGTGAAAGAATATAAGCCAACCTCCGCCGGCAGGCGTTTTATGAGCGGCCTTACCTTCGATGAGATCTCGAAGGACAAGCCGGAAAAATCCCTGCTGAAACCGATCAAGAAGACGGGCGGACGAAACCACAGCGGAAAGATCACCACGAGGCATATAGGCGGCGGACACAAGCGGCGCCTGCGTATTGTCGATTTCAAGCGGACCAAGTTCGAGATTCCGGGAAAAGTGGCCGGGATCGAGTACGACCCTAACCGCTCGGCGAATATAGCCCTCATCCATTATATTGACGGTGAAAAACGTTACATACTGGCTCCGCTCGGCGTCAAGGCCGGCGACACGGTGATTGCCAGCATGAAGCCGGAAACCGAGATCAAGGAAGGCAATGCCATTCCCCTGAAATATATCCCTCTGGGCACATTTGTCCATAACATCGAAATGAAGCCCGGCAAGGGCGGACAACTGGCACGGAGTGCGGGAAGCTACGCACAGATCGTTGCGAAGGAAGGCGAGTACGGACACCTGAGGCTTCCTTCAGGCGGCGTGCGCCTGGTGAACCTTTCCTGCATGGCGACGATCGGCCAGGTCGGCAATATCGATCACGAGAACATCACCGTCGGGAAGGCAGGCAAACCGAGGTGGCTCGGCGTCAGACCGACTGTCCGTGGTACGGCCATGAACCCCGTTGACCATCCGCTTGGTGGCGGTGAAGGCAGATCGAAAGGCGGCAGGCATCCCTGTTCACCCTGGGGGCAGCTCGCCAAGGGTAAGAAAACCCGAAAAAACAAACGGACAGACAAGTTTATCATTAAACTGAGAGGTTAGGAGGTTCTTGTGGCACGTTCCGTCAGAAAAGGGCCATTTTTAGAGGATAAGTTAGCCAGGAAGGTCGACGAGGCTAAGGAGACAAAGGGTTCGAAGGTGATCAAGACATGGTCACGGCGTTCGACGATCACCCCTGATTTTGTAGGGCTTACCTTTGCGGTTCACAACGGCAAGAAGTTCATACCGGTTTTCGTAACCGAAGAGATGGTCGGCCACAAGCTGGGCGAATTTTCACCGACGCGGACTTTCCATAGCCATTCCGGTGACCGGAAGTCGAAAGTGGCCAAGAAAAAGGATTAATACAATGGAAATCACGGCGAAAACTCGAATGATACATGTATCACCCAGAAAGGTGCGGATCGTCGCTGACCTGATCAGGAAAAAGAACGTCAACGAGGCCTCGGGGCTCTTGACCTATATGCCGCAGAAAGGCGCATTCATACTGAAGAAGCTCCTTGACAGCGCAATAGCCAACGCCCGTCAGAAGAAATACGTTGATGTGGATAACCTGTACGTCAAGACTGTCATGGTGGATGGCGGTCCGGTCCTGAAACGCTTCATGCCAAGGGCAATGGGGCGTGCAACGAAAATACGCAAGAGATTAAGTCATATAACGCTCATCCTGGATGAAGCATAACCTGGAGGTTAAATGGGTCAGAAAGTAAACCCTTTCGGTTTTAGGCTCGGGGTCATCAAGACCTGGGATTCTAAATGGTTCGCGGCGCGCAACTACGCCAAGTTTCTCCACGAAGACCTGATTATCAAGAAGTTTCTGAAAAAGAAACTCTACCAGGCAGGTATCTCGAAGATCGAGATAGAGCGGGCCGCAAACAAGGATAAACGGGCGAAGATAAACATCCATACGTCGAGACCGGGTCTTGTGATCGGACGCAAAGGTGCCGAGGTCGAAAACCTGAAGCGCGAATTGCAGCGGATCACTGACAAGGAAGTCATCCTCAATATTACCGAGGTCAAACGGCCGGAGACGGACGCTCAGCTTGTCGCCGAGAACGTCGCGCTGCAGATCGAGCGCAGGGTTTCATTCAGGCGGGCAATGAAGAAGAACGTACAGCAGTCGCTGAAGTTCGGCGCCAAGGGCATCAAGGCCATGTGTGCCGGCAGGCTTGGCGGGGCTGAGATGGCGCGGACCGAATGGTACCGTGAAGGCAGGGTGCCCCTGCAGACTATTCGTGCCGATATCGACTATGGTTGTGCTGTCGCGTCGACGAAATACGGCGTCATCGGGATAAAGGTTTGGATATTTAAAGGAGAAGTATTTCAGGAGGCTCGGTAATGCTTGCACCAAAAAGGGTAAGATACAGAAAAGTGCAGAAGGGTACCCTCAGGGGCGTCGCACAGCGAGGCAACGTGGTCAGCTTCGGTGACTACGGGCTACAGGCCACGGAAGGCGGCTGGATCACAGCCCGGCAGATCGAAGCGGCCCGTATCGCCCTTACGAGATACGTCAAAAGGACAGGTAAGGTCTGGATCAGAGTATTCCCGGACAAACCCATAACGAAGAAACCCGCTGAAACACGAATGGGTAAGGGAAAAGGGCCGAACGAAGGATGGGTGGCCGTTGTAAAACCCGGCAGGGTCCTCTACGAGATCACCGGTGTTCCCGAAGATAAGGCGCGCGAGGCGCTGAGAATTGCTTCCTTCAAACTTCCTGTCGGTACCAAGTTCATTACACGAAGTGAGGAACAATGAAAGCGAAAGAGCTGAAGGAACTGACAAAAGAAGAGCTGGCAAAGAAGAAGAGGGATCTGAAAGAAGAACTCTTCAACCTGAGATTTCAGCATTCGACGGGGCAGCTCGAGAATACGGCGCGAATGAATACACTGAAGAAGGACGTCGCCAGGATAGAAACCGTCTTGAGCGAGAAGGAATAAAGGCTTAAAGAGGTTCCCATGGAAGCGAAACGTGAAATAAGCAAGCGAAAGATGGTTGGGAAGGTCATCAAGGACAAGATGGACAAAACGGTTGTTGTGGAAGTCGAAAAATTCCTCAAACACCCGAAGTATCACAAGTTTATCAAAAGGAAGCTGAGATACAAAGCGCATGACGAGAATAATTCCGTCAAGACCGGCGACCGGGTTTTGATCGTCGAGACAAGGCCTCTGAGCAAGGACAAACGCTGGCTCGTAAAAGAGGTTGTCAGACACGAGGAACTTTTCTTGGTCAAGAACGAGGTGTCACATGATTCAGGAGAGATCTAAGCTCGAAGTGGCCGACAATTCCGGTGCGAAGAAACTGGGATGCATCAAGGTGCTCGGCGGGTCACGAAAACGCTATGGAACGGTGGGAGATATCATCGTAGCATCCGTGAAAGAGGTGATTCCCAATTCCAAAGTAAAAAAAGGTGAAGTGGTCAAGGCCGTTATCGTCAGGACAAAGAAGGAAATACGGAGGAACGATGGTTCCTACGTGAAGTTCGACGACAATTCGGCGGTCATCATAAATCAGTATAACGAACCGGTGGGCACGCGTATCTTCGGACCCGTGGCGAGAGAGCTTCGTGCGAAGAGATTCATGAAGATCGTGTCGCTGGCGCCTGAGGTTGTGTGAGGTAATTATGGAAAAGGTTTATCACGTCAAGAAGAATGACCTGGTCATGGTGACGACCGGAAAAGACAAGGGAAAGACCGGGAAAGTCCTCAGGATCAACAAGAAGAAGGACAGGTTGATTGTCGAAAAGGTCAACATGGTGAAGAAGCACGTTAAGCCGAGCCAGAAGGCCAAGGGCGGCATCATGGAAATGGAAAGCTCCATCCATGTTTCGAACGTCATGATCTACTGTGAGAAGTGTGCGAAACCTGTCCGGACGGGGAAGAAGACCCTCGAAGACGGCAAGAAGGTACGTTTCTGCAAGAAGTGCGAAGAGGTCATCGATAAGTAAGCGGGAGGCGGTCGTTGAATACTTATAGGGATTTTTACGAAAAAGAAGTGAAATCGGCCCTTGTCAGGCGGTTTCAATATAAAAATGTTATGGAAGTGCCAAAGATCGTCAAGATCACCGTGAATATCGGCCTGGGGGAAGCCCTGCAGAATATCAAGGCCCTCGACGCTGCCTCGAGTGATGTCAGGTTGATCACCGGCCAGAAGCCGGTTATCACGAAGGCGAAGAAGTCCATCGCTTCCTTCAAGCTTCGCGAAGGGATGTCGGTGGGATGCATGGTGACGCTGCGCAGGGAAAGGATGTATGAGTTCTATCGCAAGCTCGTAACGATCGTCCTGCCCAGGGTGAGAGACTTTAAGGGAGTATCCCCGAAATCCTTTGATGGCCGGGGGAATTATACCCTTGGATTGAAAGAACAGATCCTTTTCCCTGAGATTGAGTACGATAAGATAGACAAGACCAGGGGAATGAACATAACGATTACAACAACGGCGAAGACGGATGAAGAAGGCCATGAGCTTTTGAAACTCATGGGTATGCCTTTCAGGAGTTGACGGAGGAGTGCATGGCAAGAAAAGCAATGATAGAGAAAACAAAGAGGGCGCCGAAGTTCAAGGTGCGTGTGCGTAACAGGTGCGCCGTCTGCGGCAGGCCGCGGGCTTTTATCAGGAAATTCCAGATGTGCAGGGTCTGCTTTCGGTCCTATTCCCTGAGGGGAGAAGTCCCCGGTGTTACAAAATCAAGTTGGTGAGGTGGCAATATGGGCATGGTTGATCCAATAGCAGACATGATGACGAGAATCCGTAACGCCATCACGGCGCGTCATGAAACGGTGGACATTCCTTATTCAAACATCAAATTCTCCATTTCCAAGATTCTCAAGGAAGAAGGGTATGTGAGAAACTACAAGACCTTTGTTGATGAAGCGAGAAAGAAGTTTCTCAAGGTCTACATCAGCTATGACGAGAACTCAAAGAGCGTCATTACCGGCCTTAAGACGATCAGCAAACCGGGCAGGCGTGTGTACGCAAAAGTCGACGACATGCCGAGGCTCCGCAACAGGACGGGCATCGTTGTCATCTCCACGTCGAAGGGTCTTATGACCGACAGGAATGCAATAAAGAACAAGGTTGGGGGCGAACCCCTCTTCGTGATCTGGTGAGGTGTATATATGTCTAGGATAGGAAAAAAACCAATAATACTCCCCCAGGGAACAAAGCTGGAACTCAAAGACGGCGAGGTTTTCGTGACAGGGCCCAAGGGTTCCCTGAAGAGACCGTTCCTTAAAGGATTGACACTCGCTGTGGACGGCAGCACCGTTACCGTCGCGCGTACAAGCGATGAAAAGACCATCAGGGGCTATCACGGCCTCATGAGGACACTCATAGCCAACATGGTGGACGGTGTGTCGCAGGGCTTCGAAAAGAAGCTCGAGATCGTTGGGATCGGTTACCGGGCAGAGTTCCAGACCGGAAGCTTTACCTTCTATCTTGGTTATTCACATCCCATCGTCTTCGCTCTTCCCGAGGGTATTACCGGTCAGCTTGAAAAGCAGACACAGGTTTCCATCCACGGGATTGACAAGGAACTGGTGGGGCAGGTCGCCGCAAAGATACGCGCCTTGAGAAAACCGGATGCCTACAAGAACAAGGGCATCAAATACGCCAACGAAGTCCTGAGAAAGAAAGCAGGCAAGAGCGGGAAATAAGGAGTAGCGGTATGCACAGAAAGGATAAAGTCGAAGCCCGGCAGAGACGTAAACGGAGAATAAGAAAAAAGATACAGGGCACTCAGAATAAACCGAGGCTTACGGTGTTCAAGAGTATCAAACAGATCTATGCACAGCTGGTTGACGACACCGAGCAGCGGGTCCTCACCGGGATTTCAACGCTAAACAAGGAAGTGCAGGCCGGATTGAAGAGCGGCGGCAACAATGACGCTGCCAAAAAGGTCGGCGAAGCGATCGGCAAAAAGGCCCTGGGACTCGGCATCACCGAGGTTGTTTTCGACCGCAATGGCTTCAAGTACCACGGAAGAATCAAGGCGCTCGCCGATGGAGCGCGTGAAGCCGGGTTAAAATTTTAACGGGAGGTTGTGTTGGTTGAAAGAAAGCGAATAGACGCAGGCGATCTCGAGTTGCAGGACAGGCTTGTCTACATTAACCGTGTCGCGAAGGTCGTCAAGGGTGGCCGCAGATTCTCCTTCAGCGCCATCGTTGTCGTCGGCGACGGGAATGGAAAGGTCGGTTTCGGACTGGGCAAGGCCAACGAAGTCCCCGATGCAATACGAAAAGCCGTTGAAAGGGCGAAGAAAAGCCTTATAGAAGTTCCTGTGGATAAAGGGACCATCCCGCACGAGATCATGGCAAAGTTCGGAACGAGCCAGGTGTTCATGAAACCTGCACGGGAAGGCACGGGCGTTATTGCCGGCCGGGCTGTCCGGGCCGTCGTCGAAGTGGCGGGGATCACCAATATCCTCACGAAGTGTTATGGCTCCAGGAACTACCATAACGTGGTGAAGGCGACCATCAGAGGCCTTTCCCTGTTGAAATCGCCTGAATTGGCATTGAAACAGAGAGGCAAACTGAAGGTCGAGGAGGGTTAAGATGAGCCACCTCAAGATAAAATGGACAAAGAGCTTTATCGGGTGTCCTGAGGACCAGAGAGCCACGGTGAGAAGCCTTGGCTTCAGGAAATTGTACCAGGAAAAGACGGTCAAGAACACCCCTGAGATCAGAGGTATGGTCAAAAAAGTGATACACCTCGTTACAGTATTGGAGGATGCTCGGTAAATGAAACTATCAGATCTTAAACCAATCCCGGGATCAAAAAAGAGCCGCAAGCGTGTCGGCCGGGGAACCGGATCGGGCCTTGGCACAACCGCGGGTTATGGTAACAAGGGCCAGCGGTCCACAAGCGGCGGAACGAAAGGGAAAAGCTTTGAGGGCGGTCAGTTGCCGCTCACGAGAAGGATCCCCAAGAGAGGTTTCAAGAATCCTTTTCGCAAAGAGTATTCCGTTATCAATATCGGCGACCTCGAGGTCTTTAAAGGCACTGAAAAGGTTGGCATTGAAGATATCCTGAGGGCAGGGTTCTTCAAGAAGATGAAGGACGGGATCAAGCTTCTCTCGGTGGGAGACATAGATTTCCCTATAAAAATATCGGTTCACAAGGCATCACAGAAGGCCGTCGAAAAGATACGGGCCAAGGGTGGTGACGTGGAGGTACTCGTTTAATGGGAGGTTTCCAAAATATTGGAAAGATCCCCGAGCTGAAGCGCAGGATCATATGGACTCTCGCACTGCTTGCTGTTTACCGTATCGGCATTCATATACCCACGCCCGGTATTGACGGAAATGTCCTTGCGGGCATCTTCGAGCGTGCGAAGGGGACGTTGCTCGGGTTTTTCGATATGTTTGCCGGAGGCGGACTGGAGAGACTGTCTATCTTCGCCCTCGGCATCATGCCCTATATCAGCGCGTCGATCATCCTTCAACTCCTGACGGTGGTCATACCTACCCTCGAAAAACTATCGAAGGAAGGCGAGGCGGGCAGAAGAAAGATCACCCAGTACACCCGGTATGGGACGATTGTTATCAGTATTATCCAGGGTCTCTTCATCGCCATAGGTTTGGAACAGATGCGCGGGGCCGGCGGCGAGGCGGTTGTTTTCAATCCGGGGTGGAGTTTCAGACTGATGACGATGATCACGCTGACGGGCGGAACGTCTTTCATCATGTGGCTTGGAGAGCAGATCACGGAAAAAGGTATAGGCAACGGGATCTCTCTTATTATATTTGCGGGCATTGTAGCGCGAATGCCGAATGCCATCGCCGGCACCTGGGGTCTCGTGAATACGGGGGAACTCAACTGGTTTGTCGTGCTTGTCCTTGTCGCGATGATGCTTGCGGTTGTCGCCTTCATAATATTCATGGAAACCTCGCAGCGAAGAATTCCCGTGCAATATGCAAAACGGGTGGTCGGCCGGAAGATGATGGGCGGGCAGACGACACACCTCCCGTTGAAGATCAACACGGCAGGTGTTATCCCACCGATCTTCGCGTCGTCTATCATTATGTTTCCGGCAACGATTTCGAATTTTATCACGCACCCCTACGCGAAGAAGATAGCTGAGCTTTTTACACCCGGGTCGGCGCTGCACGAGGTTTTTTACATCGGCTTCATCATCTTCTTCTGTTATTTTTACACTGCCATAGTTTTCAACCCGGACAACGTGGCAGACAACATGAAGAAGTATGGCGGATATATACCGGGCATCAGGCCGGGAAAACGGACATCGGAATATATTGATAAGATACTGACGCGGGTCACCTTCATCGGGGCCATATATATCTCTTTTGTATGTGTGCTGCCGACGTTGCTGGTCAAAAAGTTCAATGTGCCCTTTTATTTCGGCGGTACAGCCCTTCTCATTGTGGTAGGTGTTGCCCTTGATACGATTCAGCAGATCGAGTCGCATCTCATATTGAGACATTACGATGGACTGGTAAAGAAATCGCAGAGAATCAAAGGACGACGTTAGATTATATGAGGCGCAGGCTCCCGTATGAACGGGACAAGGGTCTCTGAGCTGAGGAATGATCTTTCTAAAGACAAACGAGGAGATTGAGAAGATGCGGGTCGCCAGCAGCAAGGCGATGGAAATTCTCCTGTATCTCAAAGATTTTGTAAAGCCAGGGACAAAAACCATTGACTTGGAAACCGTTTGCGAGGAAAGAATCAAAAAGACAGGAAATATCAAGGCTGCCTTTAAAGGTTACAACGGGTTTCCTTATTGCCTGTGCATATCCGTAAACGATGAAGTGGTGCACGGCATGCCGTCTGAACGGCAGCTGAAAGAGAATGATATTGTGAGCATTGATTTCGGCCTTCTTTACGAGGGATATTATGGGGATGTTGCTATGACCTACGCTGTCGGGGGAATCTCGAAAGCCGCCCGGAAACTTCTTGAAGTTACTGAAAAGGCCCTGTACCAGGGCATTTCGGAGGCACGCGAAGGTAACAGACTGCATGATATCTCCCATGCGATACAGGATTTCGTGGAAGCGGAGAAGTTTTCCGTGGTGAGGGAGTTTGTCGGCCACGGAATAGGCAGGAGTCTTCACGAAGAACCCCAGTTGCCGAATTACGGCATGAAGGGGACAGGGCTCAGGCTGAAACCCGGAATGGTATTTGCAATAGAACCGATGGTAAACATGGGGAACAGCGAAGTTTATATTAAAGAGAACGGGTGGACGGCCGCAACGAAGGACGGAAGCCTGTCAGCTCATTTTGAACATACCGTTGCCGTAACGGGCAACGGTCCCGAGATATTGAGCAAAGCCTAGAGAGGTAAAATGCCAAAAGGCGAGGGTATAGAAATAGAAGGAACGGTCGTGGAGCCATTGCCCAATGCGATGTTCAGGGTGGAACTTCCCAACGGCCACAAGGTGCTGGCCCACGTATCAGGAAAGATGAGGATGCATTACATCAAGATACTGAGGGGAGACAAAGTGGTTGTCGAGCTCTCGCCGTATGACCTTACACGAGGCAGGATCATTTATCGCGTTAAGTAGGAGGAAAGCATGAAGGTAAAACCTTCGGTGAAGAAGAGATGTGACAAGTGCAAGATCATCAAACGTAAGGGTGTTGTCAGGATCATATGCGAGAACCCCAAACATAAACAGAAACAGGGCTAAGGAGGCAAAAGGTGGCACGAATCGCTGGTGTTGACATTCCTAGGGAGAAAAGGATCGAGTTGGCCCTGACCTATATCTACGGCATCGGGAGAACGCTTTCCAACAGGATCCTGGCGCAGGCGGGGATCGATCCGAGCAAGAGAACCCATACGCTCCTCGATGAAGAAATCGCGAAAATCAGGGACATCCTTGAGAACGAATACAAGGTCGAAGGTGATCTGCGAAAAGAAGTGAGCATGAACATCAAGAGGCTCATGGATATCGGATGTTACCGGGGCCTGAGGCACAGAAGAAGCCTCCCTGTCCACGGACAGAGGACGAGAACGAATTCCAGGACCCGCAAGGGGCCTCGAAAGACTTCGATGAAACGAAAATAACGACGAGGTGGTGCGTACATGGCAAAGGTCAGAAGAAGCGGAAAGAAAAAGGTAAAAAAGAATATCCCCGTCGGTGGAGCATACATACAGTCAAGCTTCAATAACACGATCATCACGATCACCGATCCGCAGGGCAATGTCGTGTCGTGGTCAAGCGGAGGGGTTGTAGGTTTCAAAGGATCGAGAAAGAGCACGCCCTTTGCCGCGCAGCTTGCTGCCGAAAACGCCGCAAAAAAGGCCATGGAACATGGGCTCAGAACGGTCGATGTCTATGTGAAGGGTCCGGGGGCCGGACGTGAGGCGGCGCTCAGGGCGCTCCAGAGTGCAGGTTTGAAGATACACCTCATCCGGGACGTTACGCCGATCCCCCATAACGGCTGCAGGCCGCCGAAACGCAGAAGGGTTTAAAGGAGGCACGAATTGTCACGATATGTTGGACCATCATGCAAATTATGCCGGAGAGAGGGCATAAAGCTTTTCTTAAAAGGTGAAAGATGCTACACGGAAAAGTGTGCCATCGAGAAAAGAAACTACCCGCCTGGACAGCACGTCGATACCAAAGGCAAGGTCATGGAATACGCCATGCGTCTGAGAGAAAAGCAGCGCGCACGAAGGATCTATGGACTGAGCGAGAAACAGTTCAGAAGATTCTTTACCATGGCCGAGCGCAAGGAAGGGATCACCGGGACGAACTTCCTTATCCTCCTTGAGAGAAGGATCGACAACATGGTATTCCGTCTGGGTTTTGCGACGTCACGCGCGGAAGCACGCCAGCTGGTTTCGCACAAACATATTGCCGTCAATGGCAAAACCGTCAGTTCTTCAGCCTACATTGTCAGAGTGGGCGATGTGATAGAGGTCAGGCACAAAGAAATGCCGAGCGTTGTGAATGCGTTGGAATCGGTGGTGCGAAGGGGTGTGCCCACGTGGATCGATCTCGATAAAGATAATATGAAGGGTACCATTAAACTCTTCCCGACACGCGATGATATTTCATTGCCGATAAAGGAACAGTTGGTTGTAGAGTACTATTCAAGGTAGTTATTACCCCAAGGAGGGTACATGCCTATGTTTGAAAAAAACTGGCAGGAGCTTATCAGGCCAACCAAGATCGAGATAGAGAAGAAGGACGGCGCTTATGTCAAGTTCTCGACGGAGCCTTTTGAGAGGGGATACGGTGTCACGATCGGTAACTCCCTCCGCAGGGTGCTGCTTTCATCGATCATGGGCGCGGCCATAACGTCCGTTTGGATAGACTCCGTCGACCACGAGTTTTCAACGGTCCGCGGTGTCAAGGAAGACGTTACGGAGATCATCCTCAACCTGAAAAAGGTTGTTGTCAGGATGACCGATGACAAACCTGCTCTTCTAAAGATTGATGTAAAAGGTAAACGGGAAGTAAAAGCGGGAGACATTACCCATGACGGCGGCGTGGAGGTTGTAAATCCCGACCTGCACATAGCCACACTCTCAAGTGACTCCAGGCTTTACATGGAAATGAAGGCGCGACTCGGTCGCGGTTATCAGCCTTCCGAACAGAATATCGACGATGCCGACCCCATCGGCACAACACCGATCGATGCAATCTTCTCGCCCATCAGAAAAGTGAGCTACAACGTCAGCCAGGCCAGGGTGGGCCGGCGGACCGATTATGACAAACTTTCGATGGAAATTTGGACCGACGGCAGCGTCGATCCTCTTGACGCTCTTTCGTTTGCCGCAAAGATCATCAAGGAACAGATGCGAATCTTCATAAACTTTGACGAGATAGAAGAAGCGGAATCGGCCGAGGAGAGAGGGCAGGAAAAACCCGACTTCAATGAAAACCTGTACCGCAGCGTTGACGAACTCGAGCTCTCGGTCAGGAGTGCCAACTGTCTGAAGAATGCGGATATCAAGTACATAGGGGAACTTGTCCAGAAAACCGAACAGGAAATCCTGATGACGAAGAACTTCGGAAGGAAGTCTCTGAACGAAATTAAAGAGATTCTCTCTTGCATGGGACTGAGGCTTGGTTTAAAATTAGACAGTTTTCCAGCCAGAGAAGAACTCGACAAAATGGTTCTCAAGAAAAAAGATCACATGTAGGGGTTGACAATGAGGCATCAGAACAGAGTGAAGAAAATGAATCGATCCAAGAGCCACAGGCGGGCATTGCTGATGAACCTTGCCAACGCTCTCTTCGATCATGAAAGCATAAGAACGACGAACCCGAAGGCAATGGAACTCAGGAGGGTGGCCGATAGACTCATCACTCTTGCGAAGAAAAAGGACCTCCATTCGCTGCGCCTTGTCTTTGCTTTCTTGCGGGACAAAAAGGTTGTCAGGAAGCTTTTCAGCGACATCGGTGACCGCTACGCCGCCATAAATGGTGGTTATACCAGGGTGGTTAAGATCGGCCTCAGAAAAGGTGATGCTGCGCCAATGGCCATTATTGAGCTGACGCAGAAGAAGGAAGCCGAGAAAGAAAAAGAGAAGGGCAAGGCGAAAGAGAAAAAAGAGGCAAAACCCGCCAAAGAGAAAAAGGCAAAGGCGCCGGCGAAGAAGAAAGCCGCACCTGGAGAGGCGGGGTTGTCAGAAGAGGCAAAACCCAAGAGAGTAAGGAAGCCCAAGGCGGCAAAAGCAGAAGAGAAGACGGAAACAACGGAAACCGTCTAGAAGATATTGGGAGATCGTTCAACGGCAGGACAACGGACTCTGACTCCGTGAATCAAGGTTCAAATCCTTGTCTCCCAGCCAAATCAGTTGAAGGGGTCGCACGTAGTGCGATCCCTTTTCCATTGCCTGAAATCCCAACTACTGTAAATGTGAAGTAGAAGTACCCTTCAGGGTTTTATTTGAGACTTCAAGCGTTTTGAGCCTGGACATGGAACAAGAGGGCATAACAGAGAAGTCTCTCAATGGACCGGAACCTGACAGTAGGGAGTTAACGGCGAACTATTTTCTCATGAGAGCATGCAATATCAGAATCCTCATGAATTACATAGAGCCCATAAACACCTGATATTAGCCGTGTTATGAGGTTTAGCCGGGGGTGACGGAGAAGGCCCTGGTAGTTGAATATGCTATAATCAAAACTATGGACGATGACATATTAAATATTTTCTTTTGCCCGAGGAAAAAAGTATGGCCTTTAGAGAAGAAGGGAACTGAATCGAGCTATGCTTTGCTCGCTGAACTTAATAAGCGTCACAGGGAGGGATTGCGATGAGACATTTATTATGGATAGTTGCATTAATACTCCTATTGTGCGGATGATCCGGATTTTGAAGTCTGGGTTAGCCGGGCGCTACCCAGCAAGACTATAAACAGCAGGCTCTTTGCATGGCTCGAAGCTGACATGTCAAAGGTGAGTGGTGTCTCTGTGTCTGCCTTACTTATTGCCTTGAGCCGGTAAATATTCAACCAGGTCTGATCAGCTTCAGATCCTCGTCTCCCGACCATAACAAAAAGCCGGCCCTGCAGGTCGGTTTTTTGTTCCTGCGGAGCCCGCCCTCATGCTTTTTCTTCCCCATTGTTCGTCAGAGCGTACTTTCGTATTTTGTCGGATGCTGTCTTGGGAAGGGAATCCATGAACTCGATATACCGGGGCATCTTGTATCTGGCCAGCTTATCTCTGAGAAAGTGGAGAACTTCTTGGGCATCGACATTTTGGCCATCTTTGAGCACGATAAAAGCCTTGCCTACTTCGCCCCATTTTTCATCAGGCACACCGACCACGGCGGCCTCCGCCACATTCGGATGGGCGAGGAGCAGCTTCTCGATCTCCGCGGGATAGACGTTTTCACCCCCGCTTATGTACATATTCTTCTTTCTGTCCATGATGTATACGAATCCATCCTCGTCCATGCGCGCAATGTCCCCCGTGTAGAGCCATCCGTCCCTGATAACCTCATCTGTCAGGTCCTGACGCTGCCAGTAGCCGCTCATAACAATGGGGCCCTTGACGATTACCTCGCCGCTCATTCCCGGGCTTACGGGGTTGCCGTTGTCGTCCACGATTTTGACCTTGCCGTGAAAGATGGGATGGCCGACGGACCCGATCCTTTCCCGCGCCTCCTCGCCTGGCAACCAGAAGATGGTGGAGGCCTCGGTTAATCCGTATATCTGTGAGACTACAAGACCCTTCTCGGCGAGGGATTGAAGCAGATGGGCGGAGACACGCTCGCCGCCTGTAAAGCAGCAGCGTACCGAAGTAAGGTCGTATTGGCCGAGATTACACTCGTTAAGGATAAATTGATAAACCGTTGCCGGAAGCTCCATTACCGTTACCTGATATTTCTGCGCGGTCTCCAGGATCTCCATGGGGCGAAACCGCCTTTTCACGATTATGGTACCACCTTTGTAGAGGACGGGCGCGGAATCGACGATCAATCCCCCGGAATGAAACATTGGCCGCGTCACGATCATCCGGTCCCTGGTGGTGAGGTCGAAGAAAATGTCGGCATTGAGCACGTTGAAGAAGGTCTTCCTGTGTGAAAGGACAGCTCCCTTGGGTTGCCCGGTCGTTCCCGATGTGTACATAATGATGTGCGGATCGGTATCCCCGGCCCTTTCCTCGACCTCGAATTCCTGATCGCTCATCGAGGCAAGCAGAGCTTCGTAGCTGCAAGCCCACGCGGGGGCCGGGTTTTCGACTCTGTATGGCGAGCAGTGGATGCAGCATTCCAGGGGTGCCTCCTCGCGCGCCTCCAGGATGTTCCCCGTGAATTCACCCTCGAAGATCATCACTCTGGCTCCGCTGTCACGGAGGATGAAACCCATCTCGGGTACGGCAAGTCGCCAGTTGATGGGGACGATTATGGCTCCCATCTTGGCGAGGGAGAAAAAAACCTCGATGTATTCACGGCAGTTATGAAGCAGCACGGCCACCCGATCGCCTTTTTTCACGCCGAGACCCGTAAGAGCGCGGGCCAGCTTGTTGATTCGGTGGTCCAGCTCCCGGTAGGTGCAGGGAACGTCGTCGGCTATGATCGCGGTCGCATTCGGCCTGATCGCACTCCATTGTTGTATCCAGTCACCAATATTGACAAGTCTTTCACTCATTCTGATTGTCCTCTGTTCAGTAATAGTGTTAAATCCGGCGCCTGATGCAACGAATGGCAAGGTCGAGCATTCAGGCTGTCTTTTTGACCCCCGCCGCAAGGGCAATGCCCATACCCATGAAGATAACACAGGAAATAAAGGCATACCTGTACGATCCTGTCAGATCGAAAACCGAACCCGCCAGCAGAGGCCCCACGGAACCGCCGATGGTCGAACCCAGGAGCAATATGCCGAAGAGGGAACCCATTGACCGGGTGCCGAAGAACTCCGCCGTGGCCAGGGGGAAAATCGAGGCAAGGCCTCCGTACCCGAACCCGAAAGCCAGCACGAATATCCACAATATCCAGGGTGAACTGCCGATAATCGGCAGGAGCATGGATGCGGCCTGGCTGGACAGTATTATCACGATGGAGCGCCTTACCCCCCACTGTTCCGTAAGGACACCAAGAGAAAGGCGGCCGAGGATGCTCATGGCGCCGACGGAGCCGAGCATGGCGGCGGCAGTGGTTGTCTTTATACCAAGGTCCGTGGCGTAAGGGACAAAATGGGAGAGGCAAACCGCCAGCCCGATCGTCCAAAGGCCGTGTATGGCAAACAGAAACCACAGGTTCCTGGTGCGCATGGCTTCGGACACGGACATTGAGGGGGCAAACTCTCCCGGGTCGGCTGATCCGTTTTCCTGGTTGTGCCCGGCGGATGTACGAAGCGGTTCGAGCCCCATCTCTTCCGGACTGCCCCGTATGATGAATGCCGCGACGACGTAAACTGTCAATGCGATCAGACCCACTACGAATATGGCTGTCCTCCATCCGTATGATTGGATAAGATGTTCGGAAAGGGGGGAAAA
>DNYO01000069.1 GCA_003506795.1 Deltaproteobacteria bacterium | reverse complement strand
ACTTTCAGGGTATACCAGAAGGCGGCGAAGACCGAGCTCATGTGCGGCAATTACGAGAACTCCGAAAGACTGCTCAACGACCTTCTTGACCATGCGGGAACCGATCTTGACAGGGCTGAATGTCTCGCCGAACAGACCACTTCTTTGTCATCCATAGGAAATTTCATAAAGGCCATCGAGACCGCTAACCGGGGGCTTGACTATTTTGGCGAGGCGCTTCCCGACAGTCCCGATGAGGCGGACAGAAAGCGCCGAAAGTTGATGGCAGATATCGCCTCAAGAAACGTTGACGTCTGGCAAACCATTCTCAATATGCCCTTTGCCAAAGATAGAAAGAGCAAGGTTGAGCTTGCTTTTTACAGCGAGCTTATTCCGGATCTTTACATGTCCGGGCTTGTTCCGCAGCTTTATCTCTCTGCTGCGCAGTCTACGCGGCATTGCCTTGCGGGGGGGATGAACGAGTCCGTGATCTATTCTTTCAGCATTATGGGATTACAGTTGGGAGAAGAGGGAGAGTTCGAGCAGGCGTTCAGATACGAGGACCTCGCCCGCGACCTGTCCGCACGCTATCCCAATACCTTCGGCGCCACCAGGGGCATGAACGGGATAGTATGGTGCAACATGCATTCCCGCAGCCACCCGAAGGATATCGTGGATTACTGTCTCAGGTCTATCCAGTGCGGAAAGAACTGCGGCGATTTATACAATGCGGGCCTTTCGTACGGCCCCTTGATGTGGAATCTTCAGGTTCAGGGCGCAGACCTGTCAAAAATCGAGGACTATGCCAAAGAGTGCCTTCAATTCTCGAACAGATACCATCTCTCCTTCTCGGTGGGCCTCGCCGAGGCCATGCAGGCGGGTTGGATAGAGCCCATGAAAAAAGGATATTCACCCGTACCCATGGAGGAGAAACTCAAATCCTGGGAACGGGACAAGCACGTCGCTTCCGCCGGTAGCTATTACGTGCATATGGCCCTGGCTCACTATTATCTGGGCGAGTACGAAAATGCTCACACGTTCCTGGAAGAGGTCCGCAGGTATCTTTCGGGGCTCACCGACAACGTGCTGAAGAGAGAATGGCATGTGTTCAGGGTGCTCAATGCCCTCAAGCTGTATGAGAACGGCGTGGGTTTCAATAGCGAACAGGAACTGGAGGTGGAAATTCGGCCCATCCTTGAGAAGGTCGAAATCTGGAGCGCCCTGGGGCCGCTTCTTAAACCCTACCTTGCTTTTCTTTACGCCGAGACCGAGAGGGTGAGGGGCAATTTCAGGGAAGCCAGGAGTCTTTATCTCGATGCAATAGACGTGGCGCACAAACAAAACTATGTGTTCCTTGAAGGGCACATGAACCAATGCCTTGGCGAGCTTCTTATCAAGGCCGGTCAATCCCCGGCAAGAGTGTACCTTGCCGAAGCGGCCCGCCTGTACCGGGAATGCCATGCAGAACGCAAAGAGGTCGATCTCATCGAGAAATACGCCGACTACTTTGAGGAAAGAAGGGTCTTGTATCCCTCGGTTGAGTCTGATGCCTCCACCCGCACACTGCCTGATCTTGATGTCGAGTACCTTATGAAGTCGGCGCTGGCAATTTCCGCCGAGATAGAGCAGGAGGCGTTACTTAAAAAGATCATGAACACCGTTATAGAGTGCTCGGGGGCACAGCACGGGTACTTGCTGATCGATGAGGAAGGCGACCTGTTCGTTCGCGCTGAAAGTCATGCGGTAAACAAGGGAGCGGTAGAAAGACCCGGCACGAGACTGGAGGAAGCGGAAGGGATCTGTAAGGCCATTGTCCGTTATGTGCACAGGACCGGTGAGCGTCTTATCCTGAGCGATGCCGCCGAGGAAGGTCTGTTCAAGGACAATCAGGAGGTCCAGGACATGCAACTGCGCTCTGTCTTTTGCCTTCCGGTTATCAAGCAGTCGCGTATGATCGGGATACTCTATCTGGACAACCGTCTGGTCGATTCGGTGTTCACGTCGGGCAAGACGGACATGACGGAACTGCTCACCTCACAGGCAGCCATCTCCCTTGAAAACTCCCGGCTGGTGGAAGAGACAAAAAGAGCGGGAGAGCAGATCAAGCAATCACTCAGGGAGAAGGAAGCGCTCCTCAAAGAGATACACCACCGCGTCAAGAACAACCTGCAGATAATCCACAGCATGCTGAACCTCCAGTTGCCCTACATCAAGGATGAACGGGCCATCGAGTTATTTAAGGAGAGCGAGAACAGGGTTCTTTCCATGGCTCTTATCCATGAGAAATTATACCGGTCAGAGTCGCTGGCAAAGATCGACCTCAGGGATTACGTACAGGACCTGACCGCCAATCTGTTTCTTTCTTATGGGGTGAGCGAGAACAGGGTGCGCCGGGTTCTAGACGTGGAAGACATCAGCCTTAGCGTCGATACCGTGATACCCTGTGCGCTTATCATCAACGAACTCGTTTCAAATTCTCTCAAACACGCGTTTCCCGATTCATCCGGCACGGGGAATGGCTCCGGCGAAGTCTGCGTGCGGTTCCATCGTGGCGAAGAAGATCAGTTTGCCCTGACTGTGAGTGACAACGGCGTGGGCCTGCCGATAGAGATGAAAATAGAAGATTGCGAGTCGCTGGGACTAAAGCTGGTGAGCGTGCTGGCAAGACAGCTTAAGGGCGGAATTCAAATCGCGGCCGGTGCCGGAACGGAAATATGTATTGCGTTTAAAATATCAGAAAAGTAGGGAAGGAGGCAGGCATCGTGTCTGGAGCAAGGATACTGGTTGTTGAAGACGAAGCAATTGAGGCGCTGGACATAGAACGCAGGTTGACGGCTTCAGGATATACAGTCATAGACAGCGTGTCTACGGGGGAAGAAGCCGTAAGAAGGGTGGAAGAGACAGGGCCGGATCTTGTGCTCATGGATATTTCCTTGCACGGGGAGATGGATGGCGTATCCGCTGCCGGAATGATCCGCACCCAATTTGACATTCCGGTGGTCTATCTTACCGCCTATGCTGACGAACCCACCCTCCAGCGCGCGAAGCTCACCGAGCCTCATGGTTATATCGTCAAGCCTTTCAAAGAGCGGGAACTGTACATAGCCATCGATATGGCGCTCTACAAGCACAAGCTGGAGAGAAAGCTGAAAGAGAACGAGAAGTGGCTGGCGACCACACTCAGGAGTATCGGGGACGCCGTCATTGCCACCGATAATGCCGGTCAGATAACGTTTATGAACGGCGTCGCTGAGGACCTCCTCGGCTGGAAGCTGGAAGAGGTTCTGAACAGAAAGCTGACGGAGGTATTCACCATCGTAAATAGAGACACCCGGCTGCCGGTTGAGAATCCGGTGACAAGGGTGCTGCGGGAGGGTTTTGTTGTAGGTCTGGCAAACCACACAGTCTTGATAGCCAGAAATGGATCGGAAATACCGATCGATGACAGCGCCGCGCCAATCAAAGATGACAACAGAGCCATTACCGGTGTTATCCTGGTTTTCCGTGATGTGACAGAGCGCCAGGAGGCCGAAGAGAATGTCCTTAGGGAGAAGACGTTTTCGGAGATGGCGATAAACAGCCTGCCGGGTATCTTCTACCTCTTCGAGCAGAACGGAACGATCCGGAGGTGGAATAGCAATTTTGAGCAAGTCACCGGCTATTCTCCCGATGAGATCACGAGGATGACGCTGATGGATTTCTTCAGCCCCGAGGAGCAGGGCTCCATAGCTCAAGCCGTCAATAAGGTGTTTTCGGACGGCAAGGCTATCTTTGAAGAGAACCTTCTGTGCAAAGACGGCAGAACGGTGCCGCACCATTTCATGGGCTTCCGTATGATAGTGGATGGAGTTCCTTACCTCGTAGGATCGGGGACCGATGTTACGGGACACAGGGCAATGGAAAATGAGCTGCGCCGCGCCAGAGATGATCTTGAACGCCGGGTAGAGGAACGCACTTTCGAGCTCCGGGAAGCGTACGAGGCCCTCAGGGCAGAAACAGAAGAGAGGGCGCGCGCGGAGGCTCAACTCCGGCAATCCCACAAAATGGAAGCCATCGGCACGCTCGCGGGCGGCATAGCGCACGATTTCAACAACATCCTTGCGGGGATCATAGGTTTTACCGAAATGGTCCTTGAGGATGTTCCACCTGAATCTCCCATACGACGAAATCTCGAACATGTATTGAAGGGGGGATTAAGGGGTCGCGATCTTGTGAAACAGATCCTGTCATTCACCCGCCAAAGCGAACAGGAGCGCAAGCCCGTGGCTCTGGGTCAACTTATAGGGGAAACCCTTAAATTGATTCGTCCTGTAGTTCCGTCGACCATCGATATCCGGAAAAATATTGCTGCCGTCCAGGACACCGTGATGGCTGATCCCGTCCAAATTGAGCAGGTTCTCATGAACCTCTGCACGAATGCCGCCCATGCCATGAGAGACACAGGAGGTCTTCTTGAAGTGGGCCTCGCCGATGAGCATTTCTTTCGGGAGACACCAATTCGCTCCTCAATGAAACCGGGAGACTACGTAAGGCTTTCAGTGAGTGACTCGGGAAGCGGTATGGAGCCTGATATCCTGGAGAGAGTTTTTGACCCTTTCTTCACCACAAAAGGCCCGGGTGAAGGCACAGGCCTGGGGCTCTCCGTCGTACATGGTATTGCAAAGAGCCACGGAGGCCACGTGACCGCACATAGCGAGCCTGGCCGGGGGTCCACCTTTCATGTCTACCTGCCGAAGATCGAATCCGTCGTGGCCGGGGATGCCGGAGGCCATGCAGTCACCCGGGGAGGGAGTGAATGCATACTCCTCGTTGATGATGAGGAAACGATCGTGGAGATGAACTCCCAGCGCTTGTCGAGCCTGGGATACAAGGTCGTGGCTTTCATGAACAGTGTCGATGCCCTGAAAGCCTTTGAGGCTGAGCCGGGCAAGTTTGATCTCCTGATCACGGATTACACCATGCCTCATATGACTGGCATAGACCTCGCCAGGGCCGTGCTGAGAATAAAGCCTGATTTCCCAGTAATTCTGTCCTCGGGTCTTGAAGAGGAGATGGTAAAGGAGGTCGGCGTCAAGGCATTTCTCTCAAAGACCGCCGGGAAGCGCGAATTAGCCAGTCTGATAAGACGTGTTCTCGAAGAATAGAGACCTCAGTGTACGCACAGTCACAGGCAATGATGATCTTTCTCTATCCGAAGCTAAAAGTCTTTCCCCTGAAAAGCCTCAAGCAGGTATCGACGACCTCAGGGTGGTAGAGGGCGCCCCTGCCCCCTTCAATCTCCCGGAGTGCGGCATCGATGCCCAGCGCCGGTCTGTAGGGACGATGCGACGACATGGCCTCGACGACGTCGGCGACCGCTATGATCTGCGCCTCGAGGAGGACCCCTGCTTCCTTAAGCCCCTGCGGATAACCGGAGCCGTCGAGTCGTTCGTGGTGCTGAAGGACGATCTGGGCAATAGGAGGAGGTAATTCCACCACCTTCAATATATCGTATCCCGTTTGGGGGTGCACCTTCAGTAGGTCCATCTCTACGTCACTCAGTCTGGTGGGTTTGGCCAGTATCTCCGCTGGTACCGACATCTTCCCGATATCGTGG